>DASURJ010000581.1:0-4779 GCA_036280115.1 Gemmatimonadaceae bacterium | reverse complement strand
AAATCCGGCTCGAGGGCCGTTGCGTGCCTGATGCCAACGTCTGGGCCAGTCCTCCCGTTCCGAGCGTCAGGACCCCGGGGCGGCACGCGGTAGCGGCTCGGGCATGTCCGCGGCGACGTACGCCATGATCGCCATGGCGGCGACGCAGAGCGCCATCTCGCGCGGGTCGAGCTTGTCCACCGTGTCCGCGTCCGTGTGGTGGTACCAGAAATACCGGGTCCCGTCCACGATCAAGCCCATCCCCGGAACACCGCGCGCCATGATCGGACCGATGTCGGCGCCCCCGCCACCGCGCGTGATGGAGCCTGCCCCGATGGGGCCGAGGAGCGTCCCGATCTCCTTGACGATCTCGAACGCCGCGTCCGAACCGGTGAAGCCGAACCCCTGCGGTTTGAAGACGCCGCCATCGGATTCGATGGCCAGAACGTGCTTCTCGAGCGACGCGCGATGCGTGTCGCGGTACGCCTGCCCGCCGCGAATCCCGTTCTCCTCGTTCGTCCAGCCGACAACGCGAATCGTCCGTCGTGGCTTGAGACCCAGCCGCTGCAGGAGCCGCACGGCCTCCCACGCCACCACGACGCCGCCACCGTCGTCCATGGCACCGCGCCCGACGTCCCACGAGTCGATGTGCCCACCGAACACGACGATCTCTTCGGGCCGCTCCGACCCGACCAGCTCGGCCACGACGTTCCGCGATGGCGCATCGGGAAGTGTCCGCGCGGTCATGACCAGCTTCACCCGAACGCGCTCGCCGCGATCCTGCATTCGCTGCAGCATCTCGGCGTCCTCGATGGTGATGGCCGCGGCCGGAATACGCCGGACCGTCGAGTCATAGGCCATGCCGCCGGTATGCGGTGTCCGCATCGACGCCGGCGTCACCGAGCGAACCAGCGCGGCGACGGCGCCCGCCTGCGCGGCGGCGATCGCGCCACGCGAGCGGTACTGAACGGTCTCGCCGTAGCTCGTGAACGGTGCGTTGAACAGGACGATCTTCCCGCGTGCCTGGCCTGCCTTCGCCGTGAGCTCGCTGAACGTTCGGACAACGAACACGTCCGCGGTGATGCCGCCGGGAGGCGTCGCGATACTGCCGCCGAGACCGAGCATTGGCAGCTTCTCCGCCCTCGGGCTTACGAGCTCCGCCGACTCGGTCCCGCGAACCCAGACCGGGACCATTACCCGCTCGCCGCGCACGTTCTGCAGGCCGTCGGCGCGCATGCGCTCGAGCATCCAGTCGATCGCGCGCTCGAGCGACGGAGAGCCGCTGAACCGACTGCCGAACCGCTCGGTCAACTCCGCGAGCCGATTCCACGCCGCACTATCGCTGAGGGCGGCCTCGATGATGCGATTCGCTTCGGCGCGGTAGCGGTCGGCGATAGCCTGTGCGTCAAGCGGGGCCGATATCGCGGCGATGGCGGCGCTCGCGATGGCCAGCGTGCGACGAACGTGCATTGATCTCCTCGGGTGGTAGGGCGTGGGCGAAAACCTAACCCGAAGTTCATCGCGTGACCTATGAGGGGGATGAAATGCGGGGGCAGTTGCCCATCAATTCATGGGTCTGGAGCGAGGGCGCGTCCCGGCCTCGGAGCGATTCCCCTCATCCCCTCATCCCCTCATCCTCTCATCCGCATCCCCCCTTCTGGATGCCGGCCCAGCAAGGGAGGGAGCCGCGCGATGCGAAAATGCGGTGATGACATCCGGCCGTTTCGGCCTTTTCCGCGTCATCGCCGTTTCCGACCGGCCCGCGCGCGTCGGACCGGAAGCACGCGACGTGTCCTCCGCGGCATTCCCCGCGTTCGTCCTTGCCACGTCGCCCGATGGTGCGACGAGGCAATGGAGGGCAGCCACGAAGGATCAGTCCTTTCCGGCCACGTTGTACTTGCGAAGGATCTCGCGCACGCGGTCCAGCGGAATCGCCTCAACCGTCCGGCCGCGCGCCGTGACCGACGTCGCCATGAAGAGCGAGTTGTAGATCGCCTCCTCCGTCGCCTCGACCGCGGCCTGAAAGAGTCCCGACATCGCGTCGTTCGTGAGCTCCTCCGTCGAGCGCGTCATCGCAGGCGGAGTTCCGGGGGTCGGAGGCGTTAGGCGACGGCGGACCGACGTCGCCGTCGAGAACGCGATCACGAAATCCCCCGAGCCGTTCGACGCCGACGACCCCGTGCGGCCGAGCCCCAGCATCGCGCGCGCGGCAAGACGCTCCAGATTCCGGTCCGAGAGCGGCGCGTCGGTCGCGATGACAATCATGATCGATCCGTCGCCGTCATCGCGCGAGACGTCGTTCCGGAAGGCGTACCGGCCGAGCTCCTTCCCCACCGGTGCACCCATCACCTGCAGGACCCCGCCGAAGTTCGATTGCACCAGCACGCCCACGGTGTGGCCGCCCAGCGTGCGCGGGACGACGCGCGACGACGTGCCGATGCCGCCCTTCCAGCCGAACGCCTGCGTGCCGGCGCCGGCGCCAACGCTTCCCTCCCCGACCGGACCACTCGTGGCCCCGTCGAGCGCGGCGCGCACGTGCTCGGGGCGAATCGGACGGGAGCGGATCGCGTTCAACCCGCCATCATTCGTCTCACCCACCACCGGGTTGATCGAACCGACACGCTCCATGCCCGGCTGCGCGAGCATCCAGTCCACCATGGCGTCGGCGGCCTTCCAGACGCACAACGTGCACGTGAGCAGAATCGGGGTCTCGAGCTCACCGAGCTCCACCACCTGCGTCGCGCCGACGAGCTTGCCGAACGCGTTGCCGACGAA
This sequence comes from Gemmatimonadaceae bacterium, assembly GCA_036280115.1. GTDB lineage: Bacteria > Gemmatimonadota > Gemmatimonadetes > Gemmatimonadales > Gemmatimonadaceae > JAJKIV01. Next base: position 2,025 of record DASURJ010000581.1, on the reverse strand, counting down.
CACCGCGGCCGGCACGCGATCGAAGAACTGATTGCCCCCATGGGCGCGAATCGCCGTGACGCCCGTGTTCACGGAATCGCCGTCCTTCACGGTCGTGTGCCCGACCAGCACGCCGGATACGTCCGTGATCGCGTTGCTCGCACCCGGCGCGAATACACCCGGCGCCACGCCCAGGTCGCGGGCGCGCGCCCGTGCCGGTGGCTGTTGAGCGGCGAGCGGCGTCTGCATGAGAAGCGCGAGGGCGCCCGCGAACGCGCGCGCCGGAATTCGAGGATACGTGAGAGTCAGGATGCGATCTTCTCCGTCTTCTTCTGTCGCGACTTGAGGTGCTCCTCCATCTTCAGCCGGGGAATGCCGTCCTTGAGCCAGTCAGGCGCCGATTCGCCCTTCAGGTAATGGTCGAAATACTCCCGCATGCGGATCGTGTAGTCCTTCTGGTTCTTCGGCTGCGCCAACCCATGGTTCTCGCCGACGTACTGGAGCATCACGACGTCCTTGCCGAGCTCGCGGAGCGTGTTGAAGAACGTGATGCCCTAGTTGAAGTCGACCGCGCCGTCACGCTCGTTATGCAGCAGCAACAGCGGCGTCTTGATCTTGGCGGCGTGGAACGCCGGCGAGTTCCTGATGTAGGCGTCGTAGTTCTCGAGGAAGTTCCCCTTGAACCGGCCCTGGCTACTCTCGAAGATGGGCTGGTTGGCGCTGCCGGTATTCCAGTAGACCGAGCTGTACATGCTCACCATGTCGGTCAGTGCCGCCCCAGCGATGGCGCTCTTGAAGATGTCGGTCTGGGTGACGAGGAACGCGGTCTGATAGCCGCCCCACGAGTGCCCGTGCAACGCGACGTTCGACGAGTCGACGATCCCGGTGGCGATTGCCGCCTTCACGGCCGGCACCACCGCCCACACGGCCGACATCCCCGGGTCATTCACCTTGTACACGATGTCCGGCTGGAACACCGCGTACCCACGGCTCGTGTACACGCTCGGGTTGAAGGCCTGCGTCTCGTTCGGCACGCTGTACGAGTGCAGGAACTGCGAGCGCTTCTCGTAGATGTAGACGACGGTCGGGTACCGCTTGCCCGGCTCGTAGTTCGCGGGGAGATACAGCGCGCCCTGGAGCGAGTCGCCCTTGTCCGTCACGTAGTCGACGAGCCGCGCCCCGCTCGACCAGGCGTATTCACGCTGCTGCGGATTCGCGTCGGTGAGCCGGCGTCCCTGGCCGAGCGAGTCACGTCGGGCAACGCGGTAATCCGGGAACACGTTTACGCGCTGCGCGGTGTACGCCCAGACGTCCGCATCGCGGGCGCGGGTGAAGCTGTACTTCGTGTCGTCGAACACGAGCAGCCGCGCCCCGGGCTTCGACGCGCTCACGACCGCGAGTCCTTCCTTCTTCGTTCGCTCGCCGTACATCGTGAGGTAGATCGGCTTCGCGAGGTCGATTCCCCGCTCGCGCGGGTCGATGACGATGCGCCGCTGATACCGCACGCCCGTGCGACGTCCGTTGCCCGTGAGGTTCACCGCGGCTCCCTTCCCCCGCACCGGGACGCGCCAGATGTCCCAGTTGTCCGAGAGCAGCACCGCGCTCCCGTCCGACGCCCAGCCTAACGGCGTTACCGGCGGGCGATCGACGTTGTGGTCGTCCTCGGTGTTCACGAAGCTCACCGGCGCCGTCGCGGTGATCGCGCGCGAGGTCCCCGACGCGAAATCGTAGACGTGGTACTGTCCGTCCTCGAAGTACAGGAGGTGCGCCCCGTCGGGCGAGACGATCTCGCGGAACGGCGTTTTTCTGACCGCGAGCTTGCGTTCGCCCGTGCGCGTGTCGATCGCATAGAGGTCGCGGAAGCGAAGCCCGTCGATGTTGCCCGCGCGCTCGTCCGCTCGCGCGTCGACGCCGACCGCCCACCGCTCGTTCGGGGCGAGCGTGACGTCGCGCGCTTCGGCCGTCCCCAGCCGCACGAAACGACGGTCCGCCACACGATACCCGGCGAGGAACGTGAACGACTTGTCGCGAGACTCCTCCACCTGC
>DASURJ010000580.1:0-4629 GCA_036280115.1 Gemmatimonadaceae bacterium | reverse complement strand
CACCGACGGCGGCAGATACTCCTCCACCAGACCGAGCAGGCCATCGAGATGCCCTTCGATCAGTCCGCGAATGACCTTGAAGGACAGCCCGTCGGTCGCCGGATACACGGCGAGCACGCGCCCGCTTTCGGTGCCCTCGCTGTCGTCGCCGAGGTTGACGTATTCCCGCGGCTGAAGCTGGCGGCCGTGGAAGAAACGCACGGTGCCGGTGAGGAGCAGCACATCGCCCTTGGCGATCGACCGATCGAGGAAGGGCTGTCCCGGCCACGACACCTCGATGACGCCCGTGGCGTCCTTCACCACGGCCTGGAAGATCCGAAGCCCCTTCCGCGTCGGGATCACGCCCTTCGAGATCACGCTTCCGATGATCGTCGCGTCCATGCCCGTCTCGATCGACGCGATCGGGGAGATCGTGCTCGCGTCCTCGTAGCGATGCGGGATGTGGAAGAGGAGGTCCCCCGCCGTGAACACGCCCAGGCGCTTCAACGCCTCGGCGCGAACGGGGCCGACGCCCTTGAGGAACTTCGCGGGCGTGGCGAGCGTCACCACTGCCCTGGCGCCGAGCGCCGCGGGTCGTTCGGCAGACGCCGGCTGCCTAACCACGACGCGACGCCCGGGTGTTCATCCCTCGAGCAGCTGTGCGGAGAAGCTCCGCGCGTCGAACGGCTGGAGGTCCGTGACCTTCTCGCCGACGCCAATGAACTTCACGGGCACGTCGATGGCTTCGTGAACCGCGACGACAATGCCACCGCGCGCGGTCCCATCGACCTTCGTGACAACGAGGCCGCTCACGGGCACAGCGGCCGCGAACGTCTTGGCCTGCTGTATGGCGTTCTGGCCAATGGTCCCGTCGAGCACGAGTAGCGTCTCGTGGGGCGCATCGGCGCGGCGCTTCTTGATGACGCGCGCGATCTTCTTGAGCTCGTCCATCAGGTTGTCGCTCGTGTGGAGCCGGCCGGCCGTATCGATGATCACGACATCGGCATCGCGATTGTGCGCGGCGTCGATGGCGTCGAATGCGACCGCGGCCGCATCGCCGCCCGGTTTGCCGCCGACGAACTCCGCTCCTGTTCGTTCGGCCCACAGGCGAAGCTGGTCGATCGCGCCGGCGCGGAACGTGTCTCCGGCCGCCACGACGACTCGCTTGCCCTGCGCGCGAAACCGCGCGGCGAGCTTGCCGATGAACGTCGTCTTCCCCGCCCCGTTGACGCCGATGACCAGAATGATCATGGGCTTGTCGGCCGGAACGAAGAGCGTCGGGTCACTGTAGCCGGTGCGGAGCGCCGCCTCCACACTGTGCCGAAGCGCATCGTGGAACTCGTCCTCGGTGCGTATCTGCCCGCGCTGCGCGAGGCGCTCGACGTCCTCGATGAGACGCATGGTCGTGGGCACCCCGAAGTCCGCCTCGAGCAGTAGTTCCTCGAGCTGCTCCAGCGAGCCTTCCTTGACGCCACCACGCGCGATCACCCCGACATCGGTGAGCGCGATATCCTTGATTCGCTGCCAGAGCGACCGCTTTGGGACGTCGCCGGCGCGTTGAACGAGTCTGGTCATGAAAGAAACGTACTACGCTGGTAGCTGTTAGCTGGCACTGGTTGACACGGCAGTTGGACGCTTCTCGCGTCAACCGCGTCCAACTGCGCTGCAGGGTAACCGCCGCTCGGGGACGCAACCGTCGCTGAAGGCAGTTCATCCTGCAGCAACCAGTTCCAGCTAACAGCTACCAGCGTTTTCAGTTGTCGGACCTATCTGAGTCCCAGCCTCCGCCTCAGGAACCATTCCGCGCACAGCGCGAGAATCACGACTGCGTACACCCAACCGAACGAGCGGAGCCGTGGCGCATCCGAGAGCGATCCGCCGCGACCGACCGCCCCCGACGATATGCCGCGCCGAGGGTAGAGCTCTCGCGACGGGTTGACGGCGATCACCGACGTGCCGCCCGGGGCTTGCACGTCGTACACGCCGGGCGCCAGCGGCCGGCTCTCGACAATATTCTCACCGCCCGTGAAGCTGAGCGTCACCGAATCAGCGCGCGCCGGAGCGCCGCGTTGCGTCAGCACCACCGTGACAACGGAATCGTCGCCCGACCCGCGACGCCAGCGCACGGGGTCGCCCGCGTGCACCACGGCGTCGGCATTCACGGCCGCACGCGCATCCGTGCGACCACCAGACAGCCAGTCGAAGAGGCCACCCCAGAGCGCGCCGAACGCGTCCGCGCCCACGCCCCCGCGCACTTTCCATCTCCAGAACCCGGACGCACCGACGATGACCGTACGACGCGGGCTCTCGCGCCCCACAATGGCGTTGCGACGCTCGAGGCGCCTTCCGCGCCGCGTCTCGAGTGCCACCCAATCGCCCGCGGGGACATCATCCGCGACATCGAGCGGTGGCAGGCTGTCCCACGCCGCCGCCGAGAGCGCCGCAGCCACCGGAGACGGTGGTGCGCCCGTCGGGTACCAATCGGCGCTTCCCTCCGCCGGGGGCGAGAAGAGAGCGAGTGCGCCCTTGGTCGCGCTCCGGGGTGGGCCGAACACCGCCGTGTCCCCGTGCAGTACGACGAGCGGCGCGTCGCGGACGATCGCGCGAATCTCGGCTTCGTTCGCCGGACCGAGGGAGCCGTCCTGCCGCCACACGCCCGGCGCGACGCGATAGAACCCGCGCGTCGGGAGCGCGAGCGCTCCGCGGAGCAGCGCGAGCGACTCGCGTGAATCGAGGTCGGGCGACGTCGACACCAGCACCGCCCCCGCGGCCGCCCCAGAACGGCCGGCGGTGACCTCGATCCGAAACTCGGCGGTGTCGTTGCCGATCACCGCGCGCGGCGACTGGATGTCGCTCACGGCCGCGTCGCTCGCCGCGCCCGCATCGATCACCACCACCTGCGAGCCGCTCGGCACCGAGGACAACGTCTCAGGGTCATCCACCTCGCCGTCCGTGAACAGGCGTAGCGGCCGCCCGGTGGACAGCGCGCGCTCGACGAGCGGCTGTAGCCGTGACGCCGCATCGGTGGGGCGGGCCGGCGGGTCATCCACGCGTACCGAGTCGCCGATGAGGAGCAGGCTGTCCCGCGTCGCCGCGCGCGCCTGACGACGCGCCGTGTTCCACGCCGTCGTGTCGCCGCCGCGTAACCAGCTCTCCGAGGCGTCCAGAGCCACGAGCGGCGCAACCGGTCGAGGCCGTCCGGCGGCCGCATCCAGCAGAAGCGCGATGAGCAGCGTGAACGCGATCGCACGAAGCACGGCGACGGAAAGCGTCTTCCCGGCCGATGCGCCGCGCCATTGATACGAAAGAAGGGCGAGGAGTACCCCGCCCACCACGGCAACCAGCCAGATCGTCATGCGGAAAATCTATCGCCGCGACCGGCGCGAAGCGGTCTGGAGCGAGCGGTGCCTACTGGCGGGCGGCGAGGCGAACCGGACCGGCCGCCTGATCGAGGAGCGCGATGAGCACGCCGCGGGCACGCGCGAAGTCGGCACGCTCGGAGGCGGGGAGCGGTTCGCCGCCCTTCATGGCGAGCGCCACGCGCGGGTTCCGCTGCACGCCGCCAACGAGCACCTCGAAGTGGAGGTGCGGGGCCGTCGCGAGGCCGGTCATCCCGACGTAGCCAATGGTCTGCCCGATTCCGACGCGCGCCCCACGACGCGCCGACTTCGCGAAGCCGCGCAGGTGTCCGTAGCGGCTGACGAAACCGTTGGGGTGCCGCACCTCGATCGCGTTCCCGTATCCGCCCTTGCGGCCCGAGAAGATGACCACGCCGTCGCCAACGGAACGGACCGGCGTTCCCTGCGAGGCCGCGTAGTCCGTGCCGGCGTGTTTCCTCCATACACCGAGGATCGGGTGCTTGCGCATCCCGAACACGCTCGAGATGCGCCGGAACTGCAGCGGCGCGCGGAGAAATGCCGCGCGCATGGACTTGCCGTCCTGGTCGTAGTAGCCGACGCGCTGGCCGGCGCCCTGATGCCGGATGGCCTGCAGTTCCGAGCCGTTCAGCGTGAACGAGGCCGCGAGCACGGCGCCGAGCCGAACGGCACCCTGCGGGCCGCGGCGGCGCTCGACCAGCGCGCGGAAGGCGTCGTTCGGCTGAAGGTCGCGACTCATGTCCAAGCGGTACTCGTAGATGTCGGCGAGCAGCCACGCGAGCTCGGCGCGCGAGCCGCCGGGCAGGTCCGTCTGCGCGGCGTCGAGCGCGTCGTAGAGCGTCGAGGTGATCTTGCCGCTCACGGCTACGGTATCAGTGACCCACGGCAGCTGTTGCTCGGTGCTCACCCATCCGCTGTCGGAGCGGCGAACCGTGAGAATCCGATCGATCGCAACCTGGAAGACGACTTCAGAGGGGACGCTGTCGGATTCGAGCGTTCGGACGGTCAGTGCGAGTCCGGCGGGTGCGCGACGGTGATCGAGTGTCGTCGCAGACCGCAGGACGTTTGCGGCATCCTGGGCGCGCAGCCCGGCCCGTCGGAGCAGCGTGCTGAGGGTCTCGCCGCGGCCAAGCGTGTCATGGGTCAACCGCCAGCCAGGCACCTGCGGCGCGTCCGCGATGACGGCTGGCAGTGGCGGCGTCTCGGGGAATGGCGGCGTGAACGCGACTGCCGCGGCGCCGAGCGCGAGGACGATCCCGTACGTGGCGGCGCG
>DASURJ010000579.1:0-3935 GCA_036280115.1 Gemmatimonadaceae bacterium | reverse complement strand
GCGGTACTTTACCACGGGCTCGCCGAGCGTGTGTCGTCCAGGGAGTACGTACAGCGACGACTGCTTGCGAATCGGCACGTCGGCCCACCAGTACCAGGGCGACACGCCGATCTGCTCCGAGACGTCGTAGAGCCCGAAGATGGTGCCGCGCCGATCGCTGCCGGCAATGACGAGCGCCTGTTCGACGCCCGGCAGCGGCCGCGGTACGACCTGTACGACGAATGTCTCCCAGCGGCCTGCGAGCCCGCGCGTGTCGAGCTTGCGTTCGCGCACCAGCCGGTCGATGACCGGGCTCTTACCCAGCGTGCCGGCGAGGACGACGTGACGAGCGTTCGGGACGGAGTCGGTCGAGAGCGGCGGCTCGGCGCCGGTGACTCGGCCGATGTCGGCGTGGAGGTCGCGGACGGCCCGGGCCACGCCGGGATGATCGTCGGCACTGACGTAGAGTGGCGCCGGACGCCCGTTCGCCGCCAGCGGGAACCGCCCCGGTCCCGCGTCGGGGACGACGTACGAGTCGGGTGCCGGCGTGGATGTCTGCGCCGGCGCGGCTGCGGGAAACCCGCACGCGAGCGATGCCGCCAGCGCGAGGCGCCGGCGGGTCATCATCGGATCGTCGTGATTTGAATGACGCCCTGGCCGTGGTCCATCCCCCACCGCGCCGTGGCCGAGATGCCGTCGAAGTACCGAATGCCGCGAATGGTGTTGGCGTCGATGTTCTTCAGCGAGTCGACGCCGCCGAAGAACGTGTTGTCGACGTACACCCGTACCTGCGAGGGAGACGAGAAGCTGTCCGTTCCCTTGGTCAGGAGCCAGTTGGAATGCAGCGCTGCGACCGCGTCGTACGCGTTGGTGAAGTGGTGCTCATCGATCTGCTCGCGGGTGATGAGCGTGTTATCGCTCCGCGTGCGTCGGGACGAGCCGGAGCTGGCACACGCGGCGGACGCGAGCAGAGATGCGGCCAGTAGGAGGCCCAAGGGTCGTCCGAGCGCTGATCGCATAGAGAGGTCGCAGTGGGAGGTTGGCCGACTGCGGAAGCTTATACGGCACCCAGCTGCGGGATTCTACAAGATCATATTGTCATCTGACGACGCTCCGCAAGACTATTCTCCCGACTCCCTGAAATCGTTTGCAGACGGGTGACGATCGCCTGGGCGCGGGTCGCTCCCACGCCAGCTAGCGAGCCGCCGTCGTCGCTTCGGTGGGACTGTGCAAGTACGCGTACACCGCCGCGACTTCAGCGTCGGTGAACTTGCTGAACCGACTGCGCGCGACCTCACCCATGAAGCCGACCTTGTCGCCGTTCCGCCGAATGCCTTCCCTCATGAGCCGCGTAAACTCGTCCGCCGAATAAGCCTGGACGACAACCAGCGACGGCGTCGGTTCCGGCCCGGCCGCCCCGCCCTCGAAGTTCTGCCCGTGGCACTCGGTGCACGAAGACTTCGCGAGGTACCGCCCCCGCGCGACGAGGTCGGTTTCGCTCGGCTCGGCCTGTCGCGGGGCGTCGTGATCGATGATCGACGCCTCTGTGTGGTACTGCCCGGTGACGATCCCCACGCGCGCGAGGAGGCGCATCGAGTGACGCGGAAGGTCCGACTCGGCAGGCGGCACCGAGCGCAGATACGCGATGAGTGCGCCGAGGTCCGCGTCGCTCAGGTGGTAGAACATGGACGACGGCATGACGGCCACGCTCGTGCCGTTCTTCCGCACGCCGTGCCGGATGGCCCGCGCCAACTCGGCGTCGGAGTACTCCCGGACGATCTTCGTGACGTTCGGCGCGACGATGCGGGCGATCTTGGGGTCGTCGAACATCACGCTCCCCTCGAGGTTCTGCCCGTGACAGCCGTCGCAGCCTCGCGTGAGCGCGATGTGCCGGCCACGCTCGATGCCGGCCGAGTCGGTGGGAACGGCGATGGGCGTGAGAGCGATGTCGTAGGTCCGGCGGAGCTGGTACTCGCTGAGTCCGAGTACGAGGACCAAGGCGATGGCGACGAGCGAGCCGAGTCCGATCGCCGTCCATTTGAGGAATCGCTTCACAGGGGTCGTCTCCGAGACGCGGGGCTGAGTGGTCGGCGATCGGGGCGAACGATTCGCGCCCAGGGCTTAAGCTGACGGCAAGAACCTACGGGGCCAGCGAGGGCAGCGGATGGGTCAATTTTCCCATCGCGCGTGCGCGAGACGGTCCTTCCGAACAACCGCCGGCTCCAGGAGGGATTTCATACGCGGGATGCCGAGCTTCGTCACTGCGGCGGGCACGCGTCTAGGGAACGGCGTGATCTCCCGGGCTGGCGACGCGACCCCGATCGGCTCGGGCTCGCGGTGCTGGGCCCACCATCTCGAGGGACTGATGCATCGGCCGGCGGTCGAGTGCTTCAACATCGCGTTCGGGCCGACGCCATTCCGCGTCACGCGCGGAGGGGAAGCTCGTCGGGTCGTGAGCGGCGGCATCATCGGCGCCGCGTTAGGCAGGGACGGCGTTTACGGGCAGCAAAAAGGCGGTGCCGCAACTGGAGAAGGCGCTCCTGAAATCAGGATCGAAGACTCTTGCGAGTTTGTCCTGACGCCCCGGGACTAAGTTCTCCGAACCCGGTATTTGGACTCGGCGGTCACCGCCCACACCTACATTGGCACAAACCGGCCGGGACGTCAACCTCGGCGATGGCGCTAGCAGGCTCCGCGGAGATGCCAGGCCTTCGGCTGTACGAACGCCCGGATCCCGGCGACCGAGAGCGTAGCGCCGATCCCCGAATGCTTGCGGCCCGACCACGGAAGCGTCGGGCTCACTCGATCACAGCAGTTCCAGTACACGCTCCCCGCGTTCACCTGCCCGAGCATCCGCTCGGCGCGGTCGCGGTCGGGCGAGTACACGGCGGCGGTCAGCCCGTACTCCGTGTCGTTCATGTGCGCGACCGCCTCGGCATCGTCGGCGACTGATTGGATGCCGATGATCGGGCCGAAGCTTTCCTCGCGCATGACTTTCATTCGTCCATCCACGCCCGTCAGCACGGTTGGCGCGAAGTAGTAGCCGCGTCCGTCGCGACGTTTGCCACCCATCTCGAGGCGAGCGCCGAGGCGGACGGCGTCGGTCACCTGCCCTTCGAGCACGTCGAGCTGCTCGCGCCGAGCGAGCGGGCCGAGGTACGTCGCCTCGTCGGTGGGGTCGCCGACGGCGAAACCGCGAACGGTTTCGAGAAACGCGTCGGTGAACGCGGTAGCGATGTTGCGATGCACGTAGACGCGCTCGACGGCGCAGCAGCTCTGCCCGGCGTTGTAGAAGGCACCGTCGGCCACCGCGGCGGCCGCGGCGCGCACGTCGACGTCATCGCACACGTACGCCGGGTCCTTGCCGCCGAGCTCGAGCTGGACGCGGATGAGGCGCGAGGCGACCGACTCTGCGATGCGACGGCCGGTGGTGTACGAGCCGGTGAAGTACACGGCGTCGATGTCCTGCGCGAGGAGCGCTGCCCCCGCCTCGGCCGCACCGATGACGGGAATGAACGTGTCGTCAGGCAGCCCGGCATCACGGAAGAGCTCGGCGATCGCGAGGCCGGTGAGCGTCGCGTGCTCGGAGGGCTTGTAGAGCACCGCGTTGCCGGTGAGCAACGCCGGGAGGAACACGTTCGAGCCGACGAAGTACGGGTAGTTCCACGCGGAAATGTTGGCCACGACGCCTAACGGCTCGTAGCGGATCTCTTCGACGAGACCGCCCGGTTGGTCGTCCGATGTGTGCACGAGCTCGTCAGCGATCGCCCGCTCCGTGTGCTCGAGGAAGAAGTCGATCCGGCCTTGCATCGCCGTGAGCTCGTTCCGCGACTGGCGGATGGGCTTGCCCATCTCCGATGTCAATGTTCGCGCGAGTGTCTCCTTGCGTTCGGATAGGAGCGATCCAAAGCGGCGCACTATCTCCAATCGGTCTCGCAACGGAGTTTGTGCCCATG
>DASURJ010000578.1:0-8733 GCA_036280115.1 Gemmatimonadaceae bacterium | reverse complement strand
GGTGGCCAGCGACGCGGCTGAGCACTGACGACTAATGAACTCACGACTGATGACTGCCCGACTGATCACTGCCTACTGATCACCGCCCACTGATCACTCCTCGACCGACCAGCCGGCGACCGAAGCCCGGCCCGATGGCATCGCGGGCTCTCGCGGGCCACCCGTCCACGGCACCGATCAAATCCACCGTGACGGAATACTAGGAGGCCGCCTCTCGATCGATCGGTCGCGCGCCGCATCACCGCTCCAGCGGCGCGAGTCGCACCACCGCTTCGATCGTGTCGGCATCCTCGGGTCGCTTGTCCGGCCGGTAGCCCTTGATTCGAGCGAAGCGCAGCGCCACACCGCCAGGGTACTGTGGGCTCCGCTGGACATCACTGAACGCAACCTCGACGACGAGCTCCGGACGCACGTACACGATGTGACCGTCCCGGTGCGTCTGACGCGCGAGCAGCTCCTTCGTCTGCCACTCGAGGATCTCGTCGGTCATCCCCTTGAACGTCTTGCCGAGCATCACGAACCCGCCTGTGGCCGGGTCGCGCGCGCCGAGGTGGAGGTTGCTGAGCCATCCTTGCCGCCGGCCGGAACCCCATTCGACGCCGATGACTACGAGGTCGAGCGTGCGCGCCGTCTTCACCTTGAGCCATGCGGAACCGCGGCGGCCCGCGGCGTATGGCGCAACGAGCGACTTCGCCATCAGCCCCTCATGACCCCGCTCGAGCACACCCGCCTCGAATTGCCTGGCTTCGTTAGGGTCGGCCGTAATGATACGCGGCACTCGCATGGCGGGCGGCACGACGGCCTCGAGACGTGCCAGGCGGTCGATGAACGAGTGATCGAGGAGGTCGTCTCCATCGAGGTGCATAACGTCGAAGAAGAACGGCTGCACAGGTAGATCGGCACGGAGCGCCTCGACGTCGAGCTTGCGGCCGAACCGGCGCATCGTCACCTGGAATGGGAGCGGCCGCTCGTCGCGATCGAGCGCAATGACCTCACCATCGAGAATGAGCTCGCGCGCAGGGAACGCCAGCACGGCCTCCACCACCTCCGGCACGGCACCGGTCACCTCGTTCAGGCTGCGCGTGTAGACCGAAACGCGGTCACCCTGACGGTGCACTTGAATGCGTGCGCCATCGAGTTTCCACTCGAGCGACGCCCGGCCAAGCTGCTCGAGCGCGGCCACGACGTCAGGCGCGGAATCCGCGAGCATCGGCTGCACCGGGCGAAAGAGTTGGAGCGACCAGTGCGCGAGCCCCGCCTCCCCTTCGACCAGAACCGCCTGGGCGACTGCCGCAAGATCGCCCGCCAGCATCGCGGCTCGGCGCACGCGGTCGCTCGACAGGTTCGCGGCGCGTGCCACGGCTTCGGTCATCACGCCGTCGAGCGCGCCGTGGCGCACCTCGCCGACGATCAGCGCGTACAGGAAGCGCTGCTCCTCGGCCGTACTCCGCGCCATGAGCTCAGTGAGGAGCCTGCGCCGTTCGGCACCTGACTGCTTGCCGCGCACCGCCTGGAGTTCGGCGAACGCCTGGTCGACGTCGGCGATAGTGAGCTCCGGTACCGAGGCCGCGCCGGATGGCCGCGACGATTCGAGCATGGCCCAGCCGACCCCGAGCTTTCCTTGCCGAGGCCAGCCGGTGAGGAACCCGATCGCGATCGGCACATCGTTAGGCGACACCCCGCGCAGCAGCCCCGCCAGGAGGTCGATCTTCTTCAGGCGGCTGCTGGTCGCCGCGACAGCGTTCGAGGTGAGGACGAGGTCGTGGAAGGTCACGGCCTAGACTGTCGGTCGGCTGCGTCGCAGTCAACGGGCGGAATCGGGGTCAGATTCGAATATCATCGTTCCGTCGCACGCGGGCAGCGTAAGGGTGCATCCCCCCTGGTGTGCCACCAAGGCGGCCTCTCGACGCGCCGGCGCCGTTACCCGCATCCGCGCTCGCTACGCCGGCGTTGCCGCGCCCTCCACGCCCCGCTTCGGTGGCGGGACGAGCCTGGGCTGGCTCCGTCGTGGCAACGGGGCCAGACGCGGATTGCGCGGCAGCAACGAACGCGGATGACGCCGGGAACAACTCGCGCGCCGCACCCGAGGCGCGCGAGGGCCGGTCGGAACTAGATGACGCGGACAGGGCCGAACGGCCGGATGAGGGGACGGGTCTCACGCCGGGTTCGGCATCCAGGAGGAAAGGGGAAACGGATGAGGGGGATGAGGGGATGAGCGACATCCTGCAATGTGGGGGAAGGTCGGTCGTGCCGAGACGTGAATGGAGGGGAACGGCTCTTGGCGGCGAGAGGCGGCCCCCGGGAGCAGTTCCCCGTCAGTTCACGGCTCTGGAGAACGGGCGCGTCCCGGACGGGGAGCGATCCCCCTCATCCCCTCATCCGTTCCCCCCCTCTCCGTCGTGGATGTGTCGGAGTCCACGCGACCGCTCCGCGACCCGGCATCAGTGCGGAGCCATCATCCAGCCGTTTCCGCGTCATACGTCGCATCGTAGTTCCGCCCCCCCCCACGCCTACCGGCAGAACGACTCGCTTCGCGCGCATCGGCCCGGCGAGAGCCAGCGCAACTACGCAGGCCGCGTCCTCCGCGTCGCCGTTGCCGCGTTGTCCGCGTTCGCCGATGGCGCCGTGAAGCGAGCCTGGTTATCCGAAAACTCGACCTACCCCTCACACACCGCCTGATGACGGCAGCAATGTGACTCGACGCAGCAAAGAAACGATGATATTCGAATCTGACCCCGATTAGGCTTTCGACTCTGACCCCAATCAGGGGTCGCGCAAGGCCTGCGCGGGGGCGATCGCGGTCACTCGGCGCGCGGGGATGTAGCAGGCCACCAGCGCAACGAGGACGAGGCCCGCGGCAATCGCGGCCAGCGTCGGCGCGTCGAAGGGCGAGACGCCCACCAGGACGCCGGCGATCGCGCGACCCATGAAGTACACACCTGGCACACCGACCAGCATCCCGAGCAGCACGAGTTTCCCTCCCTCCCGGACTACGAGTCGACGCACATTGCCGTGATCGGCACCCAGGGCGAGGCGAACGGCGATCTCATGCCGGCGACGGCTGACTGAAGCAGCCACGATCCCGAACAGCCCCATCGCCGCAAGCATCAGCGCGCCGATCGAGAACCCCGTGATGAGCACCGCGCTCAGACGCTGCTGCCGCCGCGAATCGTTCACGATCTCATCCATCGGTCGCACGTCGGAGACAGCGAGCTCCGGGTCGGCACGCCGCACTGCCGCTGCTACCTCGGTCGCCACATCCAGTGGCGCCCGCTCGCTACGAACGGCGAACGACAGCGAGCCGTAACCGTTGTCCTCGTTCCGAATGTAGATCTGCGACCGGCCATCCTTGTGCAGGTCGTACTGCCGCGCATGCTCCACCACCCCGACGACTTTGAGCGTATCCGATCCATCGGCAATGACTGTGGCGCCGATAGGACTGCCCCCGGGGAAGAACTGCGCCGCCAGCGTGCGGTCGATCATTGCCTCGCGTACGCCAGGCTGCCGCGTTGGCTCGAATGCACGACCGGCGAGCACGTGAATGCCTAACGCCGAGAAGTACCGTCCCCGGGCGGGGATGTAGTCGACGAGCGGCGAGTCGTGCTCCGGGTCGCCGGTGTTTCCGGGCGCGGCGGGAAACCTGACTGACGTCTGGTCGACACCGGCCGTCAACGGGAGCGCCGACGCGGCCCCGACCGTGGTCACACCCGGCACCTCGGCGATCGCGCGCTCGAGCCGCTCGTGCAGGGCGGTCGCTGCATCCAGGTTCGGGTACCGATGCCCGGGCACTGGGACGCGCAGCGTCAGCACGCCCCTCGATTCGAACCCGGGGTCCGCCCGCAAGAGACGCTCGAAGCTCCGCACGACGAGGCCGCCCGTCGTCAACAGCACGAGCGAGAGCGCCACCTGAACCACGACCATGGCGCGACGCATGCGGCCGTGACCTCCGCCGCCACGCACCGCGGCGCTCGCGAGCAACGTGACCAGCTTCGCGCGCGTCGCCCAGAGCGCGGGAAGGGTCGCGGCGAGAAATCCGAGGGCTGCGCCCACACCCACCACCGCCGTCGCGATCCACCAGTCCACGCCAATGGCTTCGCGACGCGGGAGGTCGGCCGGTGCGAGCGTCACGAGCGCCTGCGTCCCCCACACCGCGAGGACCACGCCTCCCATGCCGCCTAACGTGCCAAGGATCCCGCCTTCGAACAACGTGGCCCGCGCGAGCGCGACCGGGTTCGCGCCAAGGGCGCGAGTCACCGCGTACTCCCGTTCGCGCTGTGCCGCCCGCGCCAGCAACAGCGTCGCCAGATTCACTGCGAGCACGACCACGAGAAAGGCCCCTGCCGCGCCGAGCACCACGAGCGCCGGCCGAACACGCGCGACGAGGTCCGCTTTGGCTCCGACCGCGTACAGCACGAGCCCTTTACTGGTGAAGTCCCGTCGATCAATCATCGCGCCGACCGATCCGACCGCGGCGTTCAGCGCCTCGGGCGATGTTCCGGGCTTCGCGCGCACGAGCACCGCAAAGGCCCCGGCTTTCGGGTCAGATTGCGCCAGGTCATAGGCAAAGGTGGTGTAGGCATCGGCCGCTTCGGGCGGCCCGTCGCTCGTGTGACGCATGAACCGGAAGCCCGGGGGCATGATGCCGATGACCGTGAACGGATCGCCGTCCAGTCTGACCTGGGAGCCGAGGATCGCGGGATCGGCGCCGAATCGGTCGCGCCAGAGTGCGTCGCCTAACACAACCACGCGTGCATGTCCCTCACCGTACTCCTCCGGAGCGAAGCCGCGCCCGTGAGCGGGACGGACGCCGAGCACGTCGAACAGGTTCGGCGTCGACAGCATGACGTTCACCTCGGCAGGCTCGCCGCCACCGCCACGCGTGAGCGTCCGCGCGCTCCGCCGGAGTCCGACGGCGTCTCCAATGACACCGCCAGCCGCCTTCAATGCCGCGACGTCCGGCCCGCCGACCCAGCCTCGCCCGAACTGAACCCAGGTGTAGTTTCGCCAGACGAAGTAGAGGTCGTTCGGCCGCTCGTACGGGAGGGGGGCAAGAAGGACTTTCGCGACGACCGTGTACACGACGGCAAAAGCACCGAGCCCGACCGTCAGCGTGGCGATCATGGTCGCGGTGAACATCGGGGCCCTCGTCAAACGGCGCACAGCCCGTTGCGCATCGAGTCCCCAGTTACCGCTTCTCCGCCAGGCGACAGCGGGGCGCAGTCGCTCGCCAATGCCATTGCGAATGGAGTCCACGAGCGCCGAGAGCCACACGAGTGCGAGCGCCGGTACGCCACCGCGATCGAACGCGACGCGGCAGCGATCGCGGTATGCCTCGATGAGCGCCTGGCCCATCTCGTCGCGGAAGTCCGCGGGATAGAACCGAAGCAACAACGCTGCCCATCGGTCGGATCGGCGCATCCAGCTGTTCTGCGTCATGTAGCCCCCTTCTCGAGCAGTCCGCCGAGGCGCGCGGCCCGCGTGAGCGCGGCGAGACGCTTCGCCTCGGCGCGCGCGACGCGGAGGCCGAGCGGGGTGAGGCGGTAGTAGTGGCGACGGTCGTCATCGGCATCGCGAGCCGGGCGTCTGCCGGACTCCTCGATGAGGTTCTGGTCCTGAAGCCGCCGGAGGGCGCGGTAGAGCGTACCGACATCCGGTGCGGGGCCATCGCCCCGCCGCTCGGTGTCCTGGATGATGCCGTACCCGTGTCGCTCGCCGGCGGCGAGGCTGAGGAGGATGTCGAACTCGACCGGCCGGAGCGGGAGGTAGCGCTCCACCGGGAGGTCACGATCCGGAACCATGATCTCTGCCCTTGAATGCGTGGCGCATATATGCGTCACGCATATACGGACCGTCAAGGGGTCGGCGCGGTTTCTGCAGCGCGGCCAGGCATCCGCGTGCGGGCGCTGGCCCCTTCTGACCAGCGTTCGGCGTCGGGGTCATCAACGGAGGTCGTGTCATGCTCCAGCCACGTCGTTGGCTCGTGTGTGTCATTGCGTTACTCCCTGCCGTGCTTACGGCTCAGACTGGCACCGTCCGCGGCCGCGTCACGCAAGCGACCGGTGGCCAGCCGGTGCCTAACGTGCAGGTCATGGTACCCGGCACGTCGTTAGGGACGCTGACCGGAGATACCGGCGAGTACACGCTCCCCGGCGTGCCCGCCGGAAGTCGGACGATCGTCGCCCGCAGAATCGGCTTCTCGGAGGCACGGCAGACCGTCACGGTCGCCGAGGGGCAGACCGTCACCGCGGATTTCACGATGTCGGTGTCGGCAACGACGCTCGCCGATGTCGTCGTCACCGGGGTCGCGGCGCCGACCGCCAGGCGTGCCGTCGGGAACAACGTCGAGTCGGTTTCGGGCGAGGAGGTGTCCGAGGCCGCCGCGGTGACCGCGATCGACCAGGCTCTGCAGGGGCGAGTGACGGGGGCGATCATCTCAGAGAACTCCGGGCAGCCCGGCGGCGGCGTCAGCGTTCGACTCCGCGGCACCAACTCGATCCTCGGCGGCGCGGAGCCACTCTACGTGATCGATGGCGTCATCGTCGACAACAGCTCCGAGGCGCTCGTCAGTCTTGGCGCGAACGCGACGCGCGGCGGCGCCGCGCTGAGCAACAGGCTCGCCGACCTCGACCCGGCGGACGTCGATCGCATCGAGGTGCTGAAGGGAGCGGCGGCCGCGGCGCTCTATGGTTCGCGCGCGAACAACGGCGTCATCCAGATCTTCACGAAGAGCGGCCGGGCTGGCGCGCCACAAGTGCAGGCATCGACCGAGGTCGGCTCGAGCGAGACGCCCGCTCAGTACGACCTGAACATGGTGCCGATCGCGACTCGCGCCGATGTGGCGGCGGGGCTCGCGCCGGCGGAAGGGGCGACCGTCGAGCGGTTCGACCCCCAGGACGACATCTTCCGCACGGGAATCTCCACGACGCAGCGCCTCTCGGTGAGCGGGGGCAACGGACCCACACGCTACTACTTCGGCGGGAGCTACGAGCAGGAGGAAGGCATCGTCCGGTCCAACGACTACGAGCGCCTGAACCTCCGTGCCAACCTCTCGCAGGCGCTCGGTGACAAGGTCGACCTCACGGTTCGCAGCAATTTCATCCAGTCGGAGGCGAACTTCATCACCGAAGGGGAGCAGACGAACGGCGTGCTCACGAGCATCGTCTTCACCCCGACCACGTTCAACCCGGCAATCAATCCGGCGACCGGCCGGTACCCGTACAACCCGGTGCTCGGCCCCAACCCCCTGCTCATTCTCGAGCAGTTCGAGGCGCCCGAGGACGTGACGCGATTCGTCGGCGGCGTCGAGGCGCAGTTCCGACCGCTCGCGAACCTCTCGGTGCGATACCTCGCCGGGATCGATGACTACCGGCGCGAGGCGCGCTTCCTCCAGCCGCCGCTGTCCATCAGCGCGAACTTCACGGGCTCCGTTCAAGCGCCCGTGCAGTTCTCGCGGCAGTTCAACAACGATCTGCTGGCCACGTACGAGTGGTCGCTTTCGCCGTCCGTGGGGATGTCGACCGGCGCGGGGATCCGCTACACATCCGACAACCGCGAGATCCTTCGAGCCGCCGCGTCGGATCTCCCGCCGGAGCAGACGCTCGTTGGTGGGGCGACCCAGTCCGCGTCACAGGAACGGACGGAGCTCAGGACGTTCGGCGGCTACCTCGAGCAGCGCGTGAGCTTGAACGAGCGGCTCTACCTCACGGGCGGCGTGAACTTCGACGCGTCGTCCGCGTTCGGGCCTGACGAGCGGATGCAGATCTTCCCGCGCGCGAGCGTCTCGTGGGTCGTGGGTGAGGAGCCGGGGTTCGCGGGAATGTTCGGTGGCCCACTGAGCTCCCTCCGACTGCGTGGCGCGTATGGTGAGACTGGTGGTCAGCCGCCTGGCGCGTACAGCCGGTTCGACAACTACATCAACACCTCGTTCGCCGGCCGGCCCGGGCTCGTCGCCAGTACCGTGATCGGCAACCCCGGGCTCAAACCCGAGCGACAGCGGGAGTTCGAGTTCGGGTTCGACCTTGGCGTGTTGAACGACCGGGCGCAGGTGGAGGCCACGTACTACGACAAGCGAACGACCGATCTCGTGCTGAGCGTCCCGGTAGCGCCGAGCACCGGGGCCGCACTGCAGTTCCAGAACATCGGTGAGCTC
The DNA here is from genome assembly GCA_036280115.1 of Gemmatimonadaceae bacterium. GTDB lineage: Bacteria > Gemmatimonadota > Gemmatimonadetes > Gemmatimonadales > Gemmatimonadaceae > JAJKIV01. Next base: position 584 of record DASURJ010000578.1, on the reverse strand, counting down.
ACGAACAAGGGCGTCGAGCTCACGCTCAATACGGTGAACGTCGACCGCCCACGCTTTTCGTGGCGGTCACGGCTCACGTGGGCCGCGAATCGCAACGAGATCACCCGGCTCGCGGCTTCCAGCGACACCCTCGTGTTCGGCTACCTGAACGCGGTGATCGAGGGACAACCCGTCGGCGTGTTCTATGGCGGGACGTACGCGCGTAACGCCGATGGCAGCATCGCGTACGCGCGGTTCACCGCCGATTCCCTGCTCCTCCCCGTGCGCGGCCGCGACACGCTGCCTAACGGCACCACGGCGAACGAGGCTCGCGTCATCGGGGACCCGAACCCCGATTTCACGATGTCGTTCAATAACACCTTCGATCTGCCGGCCGGTTTCCAGGTGAACGTGATGCTCGACGGGCGGTTCGGAAACGACGTCGCGAACTTCACGCGCCGCATCACCGAGTTCTTCGGTTCGGACGCCGTGCTCGCACTCGAGGCACGCGGTGACACGGTGCCGTTGACGTTCGGCCGAAATCCGGCGGGGCGCATATCGATCTACGAGGAATACGTCGAGGACGGCTCGTTCGTGAAGTTGCG
>DASURJ010000577.1:0-2796 GCA_036280115.1 Gemmatimonadaceae bacterium | reverse complement strand
GGGCAGCAGCGCGCCGGCGACCACCTCCGCGTAGGCCTGGTCCCGGCCTGCAACCCCGGTGATGAAGGCCACCAGGTCACCGGAGAATCCACCGGGGTCGTGCGACGGCTGCGCGTAGTTGTACAACTGGTGGCGGCGCTTCACCACCATCACTTCACTGACCAGCGGGTTGCCGAGTCGCTCGGCCTGCACGAACGACGCGTTCGCGGGGGCTGCGTTGAGCAAGGCGTCAGCGTTCCGCGTGCTCGTGCTTGACGTGGGTGAGTCCGCACACGCGGCGAGTACGACCACGGCGGCCGCGGCTACCCAGGTGTTCCTGTTCATGGTGAACCTCGAATGTGATGAGTACGGGGCGCCTACTTCGCCGTGGTCGCCCAGATACCGATCTTCGGATCGGCGCCCGGGTTCGCGGGGAGCAACATGCTCTCGGGCAGTTCGACGACGATGCCGAGGGTGTTGAAGCCGCGCAGGTAATCGACGCCGGGGTCTCGGAAGCTGGTCGCCGACTGCTTCCTGATCGTGGACAGTGGACCCTGTACCGGTGCGCGATCGGGAACGATGCGGAAGAACTGCTCGAGGTCGAGGAAGAACGGATCGTCGAACAGACCTGCCTGGAGCTGCACACCGTTCGCGGAGCCGAGCGCACTGTTGGTCGGGCCGGACAACGTGGCGCCTGCGCTGACGCGGGTATTGATGCCGCCGATCTGTGACGGCGGGACGGGTCCGTACATCGTCACGGTCTGGTCGGGTCCCGAGCCGGTGAACTGGAACTGCAGCACGAGGTCCTCGACTGCATCACCGGTGTTGTCGACCTTGATCTGGTAGAGCTGCCGAGTGTCGAATCCGATGGTGGAGGTCTGGGCAGGCGTCACCGGCGACGCCGTGGTGAGCACGATGGCGATCCGATCGGGGGATGCCCCCGGGAACGCGTACACGTCGTTGATGTCGTTCAGCTGCTTGAGCTCGACTTCGGGCGTGTCCTGGTGGTCGGATGCCTTTGACACGCGGGCGAACGTGGCGATAACGGCCAAGGTGGCGACCGCGAGTGGGACGCGGGCGATCGGCCGCGCCGCCCTGATGGCGCGAAGCATGACAGGTTCCTCGGAGTGTGAGGGCGTAGTGCACTCGGCCAGTCGTCGCAGGACGCTGGTCCGAAGGTCGCCAACTCACCGTCGGGTGCGAACGCGCCCGTCGACGAACGGGTGCGCATGCAGCGTGAGTGCCGACGTAGAATTACGACGCGCCGCGCCAGATGGATTGGAAACGGTCGCGTGTACTTCCGTCCACTACCGTCGCCGGCCTGCCGCGTCGTTCTTTGCGCTCCTCAGTTCTGTGCGTACGTGGTCCACGAGCGCGGACAGGGTCCGATCGGGGTTCACCTCATCGATGGCCACGGGCACGTCCGGGATCACACCGCGCTCGCAGCCCCTCCCCGATGGGCGGACATAGGCGATGATGGGCGTGAAGGCGCGCAGGCCGGTTGCCGGCATCGCAATAGGATTGACCTGTCCCGTCTGGCAGGAAAGCGCCGCGGTTTCTTCGCCAGCAATCCGGGCGATGTGGAAATCCTGCGCTGCCACCAGGAACTGGATAGCCGCCGAATAGCTGAGCGGACCGGCCAGCACGTAGACGGGGCCGGCGAAACGGCGAGGGTTCTCGGCGTCTGGGGTGAACCGGCGTGTGTAGTCGGACCGCTGCACCGAGCCGATCACGTCGCCTGGATCGGCATTCTGCTTCGTCACACGCAGCGCATAACGCGACAGTTGTGCGTAGGGTGTGATGGTGATGTTGTTCATGAGACTCTGCTGCCACAATGGATCATCGCCGCCGGTATTGTCGCGGACGTCAATGATCACCGCGCGAACGCTCCGGGCTTTGAAGTCGTCGAACGCCGCGGTCGCCGCGGCCGCCAGCGCGTCGCGCTGTGAGAAATCGAATGTCGCGACCCGAAAGTAGCCGATGTCCTCGCCAATGGTGCGATGCTGAAAGAGCTCGGCGGGGTTCGGCTGCACTTGCAGAGACGTCGGCGCTCGAGTGGCACCCGTGAGGCGGGCGGTGCGCTCACACCCTGTTGCGTCGGCGAAAGTGATGTCATAGTCGCCGGTGTCGCCGAAGACCCACCAGTAGAGCGCGGGGAAGCGGTGCGACACATACGCTTCACGAGATCGCCGGGTGTCGCCGGGAACACGCGCGACGAGCTGCGCGACGATCTCCGTCATCGGCACGCCGTTGATGGCGACGATTCGGTCGCCTCGCGCCGGTACACCCGTGGGCGCGGCGGTGGCTCGCGGGACGCCGGCCCCATCGAGCCGGAACTCGACCGGTATGAGGCGCCCGCCTTGGGATAGATGCACCTCCATCATCCCGGCGAGATCGGGCATCATGACCCCGCTGTGCCCGTCCCGAAGGTGGGGATTGACGCGCGCCAGCAGCAGCCACGCCTCGCGCCGGCTCATGGGTCGCGCGATTGCTGCGCGCACCGCCCCGAGCTCGCGATTCATGCCGTCGAAATCAGTTCTGACCGACAGGTCCGGGTTGAGCGAAGCCATGCCGATCATCCAGGCCGCGAGATCCTCGCGTATGCCCTCGGCGGAAATGGTCGGGCCGTCGGCAAAGCGCGGCGCCGGCAACGGAGGGAGGGGTTCGCCGGGCGATGCGCACACAGGTGCCGCGGCAACGCGAAGCCTATCGGTTGTGCGCCCGCACCCCGACAAGGCGAAAACCGCGGCCAGCACCACAATGCGAGCCATACTCATGACCGGTCTCGGCCGTGGCCGATGACGAGTCATCGCAACT
>DASURJ010000576.1:0-3596 GCA_036280115.1 Gemmatimonadaceae bacterium | reverse complement strand
GTCGGCGTGGTTCGGAACGCGAAGTACAACGAGGTGAAGAACGAGGTGCCGCCGACGTACTTCACGCCGTGGGCGCAGGACTCGACGATCGGCGCGCTCAACTTCTACGTGCGGACGGCGTCCGACCCGAATCAGCTCATGCGCGCCATTCCGGCGACGATCGCCAAGCTCGACCCGCAGTTGCCGGTCGAGGATCTCAAGACGTTGCCGCAGCAGGTGCGCGAGAACGTGTACCTGGACCGGATGATCAGTACGCTTTCGGCTGCGTTCGCCGCGCTCGCGACGCTCCTCGCGGCGGTGGGCCTCTACGGCGTGCTGGCGTACACGGTGGCCCAGCGCACACGCGAGATCGGGGTGCGAATGGCGTTAGGCGCGGATGCGGGCCGGGTGCGCCTCATGGTGCTCAAGCAGGTGGGGTGGATGGCGCTCTTCGGCGGGGCGATCGGGATCATCGGAGGCCTCGCCCTCGAGAAGACGTCACGGTCGCTGCTCTTCGGCCTCGACGAGCGTGACCCAATGGTCGTGGTGGTCGCGACGGTCGTGCTCGCGGTCGTGGCGCTGGGCGCCGGCTATCTGCCGGCGCGGCGGGCGTCGAAGATCCATCCGATGCAGGCGCTGAGGTATGAGTAGGAGCTATCAGCTAGCTTCTTGTCGCACTTCGACACGCCGGCGGCCAGAAAACGTGACACTCGATCGGGCCACGCTGTGCGCGACCGACCCGGTTGCGCGCCAAGTCGCAGTCCTCAAAACACTTCCAGGCGAGCTCGGCGCTCGGATCGCCTGGCACCTCGTTCGCGAATGGCGGGGGCGTCCTCAGGCGGTTGACTGCCCTCGATCCGACAGGTCCCCATGCGCCGATCCCTCGTCGCCTCGGTCACCCTCTCGCTCGCCCTGGCTTCGACCAGCGGCTGCGTTATCGTCGATCCGTCCTGCAGCGGCGGCGGGGCGGCGATCCTCGTGACGCCCTCGACGGTCGTCGTTGCCGTCGGGCCCAGCACGACGCCCCGGGCACGATGGTGCCGCGACGGCCGCTACGACGATCTCTCGCCCCACTGGCGCCTCGCGAACGCCGCGGACGCCGACATCATCAGCATCGATCCGGACACGGGCCGAATCACCGGAACGCGCGCGGGCGCGGCCACCGTCATCGCGACGTACGCCGGCGCGGCCGGGGCGAGCGTGCGCGTCACCGTCCAGTAAGCCCCGGCGGGGTCAGCGCCCGCGGCTGTCGCCGTGGCCGCGTGACCCTACGTGCGTTTCCGGCCGCCTAACGACTCGAGTACCGGCGGTAGCGGAGCCGGAAGCGTACCGCACGACGGCGGCGGTATGGTCGGCCGCGTCGGCGCGGGCGGGTCCGGGGGCAGCACGCGGTCGAGGATGGACGGCGGCTTTACCGGGCCGTCGCTCGACCGCGGATCAGGCTGCAATGGGTGTGGTTGTTTCACGATGCCTCCTGGTCCGGAAGTCAGCATCAAGGATCGGGCCCAAAACCTGAACGGTACCGGTGGTGTCGATACCGTACTCGACATCCCGGTGCGCGGTTTCACCGGGCGGATCGGATGCGCGCTCGGGAGCAACGAACCAGCAGTGTCGATCTCATCGCTGGTTGTTTGTCTCTCGGAACCCATGCTCCGACCACGGGCCCAGTCAGGCGGAGCCGGTCGTGCCTAACGAGGTACGAGCTCCGTCGTCGTGTCGCGCCGCCGCTTCGATCGCTTGAACCCGCGTGAGTACTTGAGCGCCCCCGGCGTGTCGTACTTCTCGAGGTACGCGTCGTCCACCGCCGCCTTCGTCCGCTCGCTCCGCACCGGGACGGCGCGAACACGGATCTCGCGCCCCGCCGCCTGAATCACCCCGCGCGGCTCCGCCCGAAAGGTGTGGTACCACCCGGTCGCCCTCACGTCCCACGACCGCACGAACACCCGCCCGTCCACGACCACCGCCCAGATCCCGATGAACCGGTGGTCCCCGGTCCCGGCCCTGATCCCGAGTATTTTGTCCTTCGCGATCGCCTGGGCGACCGACCGCGAGAATCGCTTGTTCGCTGGCATATAGGTGCCCTGTCGATTTCGACCCCCCTCGAACGACCACATAGCGATCATGCCGCTCACGCTGGCCTACGTTATCCAACCTTGTGGAGGGATGCCATGAAGTACCTGTGCCTCATTTACGAGAACGAACGCGCCTGGGAAAGCCTCTCGAAGGAGGAGACGGACAGCATCATGGGCGACTACTTCCAGTTCACGGACGATATCCGAAAAAGTGGCCACTACGTTGGCGGTGAAGCACTTCAGCCCACGCAGACGGCCACCACGGTCCGCGTCCGGAACGGCAAGGTCTCCACGACCGACGGCCCGTTCGCCGAGACGAAAGAGCAGCTCGGGGGCTACTACCTCATCGAGGCGAAGGATCTGAACGACGCCATCCAGGTGGCCGCCCGCATCCCGGGCGCGCGCCACGGGTGTGTGGAGGTTCGCCCCATCATCAACTTCGATCAGCCGCAGTAGCGTCAGTCCGAGCGGAGCGCGCGCGGCGCGCCCGCGCAGTCGAGGACCATGTCATTCCGAGCGAAGCGGCCGAAGGCCGCGGAGTCGAGGAATCGCGCTCCTCCCGGTCGAGAGGCCACTTTGCCAGGACGACTGCGATTCCTCGACTGCGGCCGCTTCGCGGCCTTCGCTCGGAATGACAGGATTGCTGGATACCCATGACGGCTTCGAATTCCGTCGCCGAGACGATCGACGCGCTCTACCGCACCGAATCGCGACGCGTGCTCGCGACGCTCATCCGCCTCCTCGGTGATTTCGACCTCGCCGAGGAGGCGCTGCACGACGCGTTCGCCGCCGCAGTGGAGCAGTGGCCGACCGACGGCGTCCCCACCAACCCGCGCGCGTGGCTCGTCTCCACGGGGCGGTTCAAGTCCATCGACCGCATCCGCCGCCGCGCGAAGTTCGATGCGACCCTCGTCGCCCTCGCGGACCGGCTCTCGAGCACCGTCGCCTCCGCCCCCGACATAAACGACGAGAGCATCGAGGACGACCGGCTTCGCCTCATCTTCACCTGCTGTCACCCCGCGCTCGCGCCCGACGCACAGATTGCGCTCACGCTCCGCGAGGTCTGCGGCCTGACGACCGAGGAGATCGCGCGCGCGTTCCTCACGCCCGCGCCGACCCTCGCGCAACGCATCGTCCGCGCGAAAGCGAAGATCCGCGATGCGCGCATCCCCTATCAGGTGCCAGAACGCGCCGACCTTGCCGAGCGCCTCGATACGGTCCTCCACGTCATCTACCTCGTGTTCAACGAGGGATACTCGGCGTCGTCCGGCGAGGCCATCACGCGACACGACCTGTGCGCCGAGGCGATCCGGTTGGGACGCCTGCTCGTGGAGCTCCTGCCCGAGCCCGAGGCGATCGGCCTGCTCGCGCTCATGTTGCTCCACGACGCGCGGCGAGCCGCGCGCGCGTCGAGCGACGGCGAGGTGCTCCTGCTCGACGAGCAGGATCGCTCGCTCTGGAACCGCGAGCAGATCGCCGAGGGCGCACGCCTCGTCGAGCAGGCGCTCGCGTCGCGCCGCTTCGGGCCGTACACACTCCAGGCGG
>DASURJ010000575.1:0-2777 GCA_036280115.1 Gemmatimonadaceae bacterium | reverse complement strand
GCACTCGCGCGCGAGGTCGTCGGTGAGCTCGCGCCACCTGCCCTCGACGACGGTGCATCGTGTCCGGAGCCGCCGGAGTCTGAAGAGGCTGGCGACGAGGCCGGCGAAGATCACTGTCGCTCCGATCCCCCAAACCGTGAGAAACAGGGCGACCCACGGCATCCCCTGGTCCCCTGAAGCGACGGTTTCGTCGATCGAGGTACCAGGCACCGGGTCAGAGCTGAACGTCAGGCCGGACGAGAACGATGCCACCTGCTGCTGAAGGCCGAGGATCGGCACCTGCGGAAGGAGCAGCTCGAACACGGGCATCGCCGACGCCGCAGCGATGGCCGTTGCCAGGATCGCGTGACGCAGCGACGCCGATCGCTGGCGCAGCATCGCGGCTCCGAGCAACCCGAGTGCGAGCACGACCGACACGTCGATGATGGTGGCAGCGAGGAGGTTCATCGGGATCCTTCCTTTCGCGCTTTCGCGATCAGGTCGGCAATGCGATCGAGTTGTTCCCCTGAGAGCCGGGCGGCTTCACCACCGAGCAGCGCCGCGACCGCTTTCTCTGGCGAGCCATCGAAGAAGGTGTCGACGACATGACGCAGCGCCGACTTGCGCGCCGCGTGCCGCGCGACGACCGGCATGTAGACGAAGCGAAGCCCGTCCTGCTCGTGGCGCACGTGTCCCTTCTGTTCGAGGACCCGCAGCTGCGTGCGCACGGTCGAATAGGTCGGTTCGTCCGGCAGTTCGCTCATCACCTCGGCGGCGGTCGCGCGGCCGCGGCGGAAGAGGATGTCCATGATCTGCCGCTCGCGGCGGGTGAGGGTGTGAAGTGTGCGGCTCATGTGTGATTTTTCTCGCACCTAACGTGCGATAGAAATAACACCTGCGGCGAGGGGACGTCAAGCCAATTCGCGCGCGGAAGAGCTCGGCGTGGCACGAGCCCGGGTCGTGGAAGGGGAACGCCCGCCTGCGGTTGGCATGCGGTCTGAGTGCAGATTGTCCGTGGTGACGCTCGCGAGGGAGGCATCGAGATTGCGAGGTCGTGGCATCAAGCGCGTGCATCCGCTGCGCGGCGGCTTCGCCGCATGGCGCGTCGCCGGCCTGCCAGTCGAGCGACGAGGCCCGGCCGTTCCAGACGCGTGTATCCTCAACGCCGCGTCAGGTGTTTCAATACGCAACCTGATATTGCAGGTTGAAAGACCACGCGATCGCAATCGGACGACACCCGGCACGATGCGGCGGACGTGGACTTGCACGGCAAGGTGTGGGTCATGCCGTCAACGATCGAGCGAAGGCCGGCTTTGAGCCGCGTTTTGTGCGCCGTCGATATCGACGATGCGGCGGCAGCAGTGTTCGCGGACGCGCTGGCCCTGTGCCGCCGCCATCGCGCGACGCTGGTGGTGCTGCACGTCGTCCCCGCATCGGCGTGCTTCGACGCGGGCTCGATCGAGCGCATCCAACGGCTCCGGTATTTCCGTGCGCGCGCCGAGGCGGCCCGCGTGGACGTGCTCGTCCGCGTCGAACACGGCGATCCTGCTCGCCTCATCGTCGCGGCGGCCGCGGAGCGGGGCGTCGACCTGATGGTGTTGGGCACCTCGGGACGCCACACGGATCGCGGCTCGTCGGTCGTGCAGGGCGTGCTTCGCTACGCGAGCTGCCCAACCCTGCTGGTGCCTTTCGGTGGCCCGGCGCGCGCACGCGGTTTCACCAGGGTCGTGTGTGCCATCGATCTCGCGTCGGGGTCACCAGCGCTTGTCGACGCGGCTCGCATGCTCGCCGCTCGCCCTGGCTCGCGCATCAACCTGTTCCACGTCGCACCCGCCGAGGACGTGGAGGCGCTCCGCCGGCTCCAGCGGCAGATCCCGGCGCCAGGGCGGGAAATCGTGGTCGCGAATGTCGCCACCGGCGAACCGGCGGACGAAATCTCACGTGCCGTGCGGAGGCTCCGGGCCGAGTTGCTCGTCTTCGGCGTGCGGCCGCGTCCGCATTCGCGGCCGTTTCGAAAGACCGAAGCGCTTCTCGATCGCGCGACGTGCCCGCTGCTCGCGGTGCCGCTGATCAGCGATCGCGTGCGAGGCAACCGCGCGTCTCACCGACCGCGACGGCGCACTGAAAGGAATACGACCATGACACGGATCGAAAAGCCCCTGCGGGAAGAACGGCTCGCGGGTCGTGCCGTCCGCAGGCGTCCCATCGATGACGTGGAGATCGATCGAGTTCTCGCCGACTCGTTCCCCGCCAGCGACCCGCCTTCGTGGACGCCGGGTGTGGCCGTTGCTGGCGAGCCGAGCGAGCCGCGCCGGTCCGCACCGGGCGGCAGCCGGATCGTGGATGAACGACATGGCAGGTGATTGGTGAATGCATAAAGGAAACAGACGCGCGCTCGTTCTTGGATGCCACGGTGGCGTGGGGCGTGCGGTGCTGACGCTTCTCGAGCGGACCGATATCGGCCGCACGGTGCTCGACAGCCTGGAATCGGTGGTACTCGCCGACCGCGTGCCGGCGCCTGGCCGGATTCCGCTGAGCAGCGGAGTCCTGCTGCCGCCGGTGACGGTGCGTTCGGGCGAGGACCTGGCGCGTCTGATACGGGATCACCAGATCACGGACGTCATCGATCTCTCGTCGCTCGATACGGTCGATTGCGCGCGGGTGTGCGACAACCTCGGCGCGGACTTCCTGTGCACCAGTGTCGAGGAGTGGGCGGGGCACGCTCCGCTTCCGACCGATCGGGCCATCAGGCGCCTGCTGCCGCCGGATCGCCCTTCCGTCGAGCGGGGCAGCTACCT
>DASURJ010000574.1:0-6321 GCA_036280115.1 Gemmatimonadaceae bacterium | reverse complement strand
TCGCCGCGTTGCGGAGCTGGGTCTCGAGTCATATGATCGAGTTGTCGTTAGGTTCCCGATCGGTCCCGCGATGACGTCAGGCTAGAAGCGAACGCCGAGGCTGACCGGCAGCCACGCATACTTCCATTTGACGGAGGTCGTACGCCCCGGATGACCCAAAGGGAGCTCGCGTCCGTCAAACGGGAAGGCATGTACTCGGGACTCGAGCAGCAAATGTGTCGCGGCGGGAAATCGGACCCCGAGACCGAACGACCAACCAGCCCGCGTCCGATTGCCATAGTCCCAGTATCCGCCAGCTCCCGCAATCGCATATGGAGAAACTTTCGCCCTCGGGAATGGGCTCACGACCGCGCTCCCCAGAACCGAGCTGAATCGCGTCACGCCAACGCCACCCCACTCCGCACGAATACCCTCAGCACGAAAGCTGAGTGGGCTCACTGGCGTACGGAGATCTATGGACGCGGACGCATGAAACCCGCGTTCGCCGGATGCGAGAGCGAGTCCACCGGAGACATTCATGGTGAGCGGCCGTCGGGCACCTCGCTGCGCGAGCACCGGGCGGGCGGTGAAGGTTATGGCCGTCATGACAGCTAGAGCAACGCGTGCGCCCATGAGCATCGACCCTCCGTTCCTCTGCGTGTCGGCCATGCCTCACGTCGCAGAAACTGCAACAATCAACCCCCGCCTCGCAACTGCTCGATACGCTCTCGGACGCCGACCGGCACGAGCAGGTTGTCGGCGATGTGCGCGATCTCCTCGGCTTCGCGCCACGCGCGCTCGAGCTCCGCGAGCTCCCCTTCGAGCGCACGGCGTTCGGCCTCTTCATGCAGCGCCATCTCGAACGCCAGACGTTGAACACGCGTCAGGCCGAAAAGTCCGTTCTCCTGCGTCGCGTGGCCCCACACCGACGGCTGCGTCACCTTCGGCGCGATGGCCGCGATGCTCTCGAGGTACCCTTCCGAGCCCTTCCGCCGCTCGAGCGCCTCGACGGCCTCGGCGATCGTCTGCTTCGTGCCGCCATAACGATTCACCTTCGGCATCAGGATCGACGCGACCCGCAGCGCTTCGCCGCCCTCGAAGCGCCAGCGTCCCTTCTCGTGTTTGACGTCGATCGAGATCGGCCCGCCTTCGCCGCGATCGACGATCGTCTCCGAGAGGTGACCGAGGCGCACCTTGAGGATCTGGTCGTCGCTCGTCCTGATGCGCGCCGCCACACTCTGCGAATTGCCTTTGACGACAGAGCGAGTCGCGTTGATGATCAGCCAGCCAAAGCCACCGACCGACAGACCGGCAACCGCGCCCCCCGCGACGAGCGCGCCAACCGCGCCCACGCCCGCGCCGGCGATGAGGAGATTGCGCCGGCGGCGACGACCAAACTGATCGCCGTAACGCCAGGCGGCGAATTCCGGGCGGAGCGGCTCGCCGATGCGGATGAGCTCCGTGCCGTCACGTAACCGCGCGAGACCGATCTGATCGGTCGCGGCACGAAGGCGCGTGGAGCGATACAATCGGTCGGCGTCCTCGATGGCTTCCCAACGTTCCTCGAGCGGCGAGAGGTTCCACCGCTCGCACGATGGGCACACCACCCACAGACGGCCCTTCGTGGCATCGAATGCGAGACGGCGCCCGACGGGGAAGCGCTCTATGGCTTCGTTCTGGCCGAGCGCCTTGTTGCAGAAGAGACAGGTGGCATACATCGCCGGGAGTCCTTGCAGGGCTTGCGCGAACTACGGCCGGAGGGTGGCGGCCGGTTTCGAAAGCTACCGCGTCGGGCAACTCATTTCGACGCGCGTCGCATCAACGAACGTTCGTCCAGCCGTAGGAACCGCACCGCGTTGTTGAAGAAGATGTCGCGCTTCTGTTCCGCCGTCAGGAAGCTCGCCGACTCGATGCCATCGATCGCCATCCCGATCGCTTCGGGCCACATCATCTGATCCGACCCGAACATGATCCGCTTGCCGAAGCCCTCACGCACGAGCGCGCGCAGGTATTCGTGAAACGCGTCGCGCGGCCGCGTCCAGCTGATGGCGCCGACATCCACGTATACCTGCGGGTACATGTGCAGGATCGCGATCGTCTCCTGCAGGAACGGGTACCCGGCGTGCATGAGGTAGATGCGCAGCTTCGGGTGCCGAACGAGGACTTCCTCGAGCAGTGCCGGATTTCCCAGTGACGTTCGGAATTTCGGGCAGCAGTGGTAGGGCGTGTTCGGCGGAGCTAGGGCGGTGTGAAGGGCAACCGGTACGTCCAGCTCTTCGGCGAGCGCCCAGTAGGGCTCCATACGCGGATCGTTCGGCGCGATGCCCGAGTACGCCAGCGCCAGTTCTCCCATGACGCCGACGCGCCCGGCGCGGACATCCTCGCGAAACGCGCTCGTGTCGAACAGCGGAAAGTCGCGCGCCACGATCGTGCCACCGATGATCCGGTCCGCGTCGGCAGCGTGCCATCGCAGTACGTGTTGTCGGGGACCGCCCGCAACGACCTTGACGACGTTATGGCGTTCGAGCTCCGCCAGCACGGCGTCCATGAAATCCTTGTCCGTGCGCGCAGCCGGGAGCTTGCCGGTCACGACGTTCGGCGGAGGGGGATTACCCATGTGGTCCCAGCCGAAGGCATGCACGTGCATGTCGATGATCGGCGGACGCTGCCCCGCGGAAGGTTGCTGAGCCAATGCCGCGCCGGCGCTCATGCACAGGACCAGCACGAACTGCCCAATCGAGTCGCGACGCTTCATCATGCCTCCCGCGAAGAGCATGCGCTGCCTAACGCCGTTGGACGAGCTGCCACGCCCCGACCAACCCAGTGCTCACCGGCCGACGTAACGTTCCACGGCAGCCCGGCTGCATTGCAGTGATGCCGGTCGCGCGGTCACGCGTCAACTGGCGGTCGCTGCTCAGTCCGCAACGGGTCGGCCGGCGCTCGGCGGCGGGCGATGTCCATGAGCCTCCCGCTCTCAAAGGAGCGAGTTGGCATCTCGGTGCCTCGTAGTGCGGTGGGCACGCCGGAAACGCGCGGGTGGTTCGCCTCGGGCGCGCGAGAAGGCGCGGGAGAACGCAAACTCGGAGTGGTACCCAACGCGGCGCCCGACTGCCGCGACGGGCTCCTCGGTGTCGCGGAGCATTTGTGCCGCAAGGTCCATTCGCCACCGCCCGAGGTAGCCGAGGGGCGTTTCCCCCACGAGCTCGACGAACCGCCGGGCGAGCGTGGACCGGGCCATGTGCGCCTCCTCGGCCAGCCGCGCGACCGTCCATCGTTCCGCCGGCCGATGGTGCAGGATCGCGAGCACCTTGGCAATAGCCGGATCTCTCAGCCCCCGGATCCAGGACGCGACGTCGTTGTCTTTCCTCGCCCGCATCCACTCGCGGATGACGTGTACGAGCAGGACATCGATCAGTCGCTGAATGACTACCCCTGTGCCGACTGCGGGACGCTCGAGCTCCACGGCAAGGAGCCGCAGCGTCGCCTGTGACGGCGAGTTGGCGTCCGACGCCGCCAGGTGGAGGACTGCAGGGAACAGCGACATGAGCGGGTGCGCGATCTCGTTGTCGTAGGTATAGCCCGCGCAGAGAAACGACGTCGCCGCACCCGGTCCGTCGAGCACCAGCTCGCCATTCGGCGAAAGGCGCTGAGCCTTCGCGATCTCGCTGAACTCGCGCGCCCGAAGACCCGGAGCGCTCGTCAGTCGATGCGGCGCTCCGGCCGGAAGGAGGACGACATCGCCTGGCATCAACTGGCGCGGTGGTTCGCTCCCCGCGGAGAGCCAGCACATGCCAGCCGCGATCGCGTGAAATGCCGCGCCTCGCGTGGGCGCAACCGCAACGCCCCACGGTTCGTGCGCGCGCACGCGCGCCAATACCGCACCGGAGACGCGTGACAGATCGAGCACGTCGGCCAAGGCATCCATCGTCGTTTGGTATACGAGGACATCCCCTACGTCGGATTGCCTGAGAGTTCAGAGCAAAACGATGCGCGTCTCGGTCATGGATCAGCGCTGGGCGCGGATGGATGATGCTGCGCGCTGCACACCACTCTTCAGACGAAGGAGAATTCATGCAGATCGAAGGCAGCATCGTTTTTGTCACAGGAGCGAATCGCGGTCTCGGAGAGGCCTTGATGCGGTCGTTGCTCGAGCGGGGCGCCGCGCGCGTCTACGCGGGAGCCCGCCGCAGAGAAGCGATCCCGGTTCTCTCCGAGTTCGGCGCCGACCGCATCATCCCGGTCTCGTTCGACCTCACCTCACCGGACGCCATCTCGGCAGCGGCCGAGCTCGCGAAGGATGTCAATCTCTTGATCAACAACGCGTCGACCGCAGCGTTCAAGAACCCGCTGGAAGCCGATCCGAGTGCCGTCGCTCACGAGATGCACACCAACTACCTCGGCACGTACAACACGATTCGGGCGTTTCTTCCCGTGCTCACGAGGAACCGCGGTGCGGTGGTGAACATCCTTTCGGTCATCGCGCTGTCGAGCCTGCCGGCCATGGCCGGCTACGCTGCGTCGAAGGCCGCGATGCACTCGATGACGCAGGCTCTGCGCCCCGTGCTGGCGGCGGAAAGGATTACCGTCCACGGCGTCTACCCCGCCGGGATCGACACCGACATGGTCGCGGGAATCGAGGTGCCGAAGTCCGATCGCAGCGTCGTGGCCAATGGCATCCTCGACGGAGTCGAGGCGGGAGAGGAGGACATCTTCCCCGACCCGAATGCCCAGTCGATGGCGCAGGTCTGGTGGACCGACCCGAAGGCGTACGAGCGCGCACTCGCAGCCCTGTGATATCGTCCCGGCTTCGAAATTATTACACCCTCTGCAGGCGCATGCACATATCGCAGCGCCTGCACAGCGAGGGACGTCTCGACGATCGCCCTTGACGTGACGGCAAGGTCAAGGGGAGGGCAGCACGATTCGCTGGATTGACTCCACGAGCCGGCGCGTCCATACGCCGTCCCGCGTTCCGTTCGTCAGATAAACGATGACGTGATGATCGCTGAGATCATCACCGCGGAAGAGCAGCCGCACGCGCACCTTGACGCCGCCGTCGTGCCCGACCTCGCGAAAGCCGTCGGCCTCGCCATAGTCCCAGCCCGAAGCGAAGGAGGTCAGCTCACCGTTCCCGAGGCGCGACGGCTGCCACACGCGCGTCAGCATCTCGGGCCGCGCGTATCGGCCGCGCGCGACCGCGGTGAGGAACGTTCCGAGGTCCTCCGGCGTCGTGAACAGTTCGGCATGCGCGATACTGTAGTCCTGCCATGCGATCATTCGATCGCGCACGATCCGTCCATTCTCACCGCGATACGGAGAGACGAGGCGATCGCGCGGCGCGTGGGAAAGCCCGAGATAGGTGTTCTCCATCCCGAGCGGTTCGGTAATGCGCGTGCGGACGATCTCACGATAGGGAGCGCCGTGGAGGGCTTCGAGCACCGCCTGCAACACCAGATAGTTGGTCTGCGTGTAGCGCTGCTCACTCCCCGGCGCGAAGACCAGCGGCCTGTCGCCAAGCGTGCGAAACACATCGTCGCGCGTCGGCGGAAAGTGGCCGTCAGCGCCATCGAAGAAGTCGGGCAGCCCGGACGTGTGGCTCAGCAACTGATCGATGCGGACGTCGCGCCATGCCGGTGGCAAGCCGGCAACATAGCGGCTTGCCGGCTGATCCAGCTCCAATCGACGTCGATCGGCCAGCTCGAGGATGAGTGTGCTGACGAACAGCTTGGCCACCGAGTAGACGGCATAGACGTCGTCAGGCCGCGCGGCTCTCGACGTCTCGACGTCGGAGAGGCCGGTCTGGTTGCGATAGAGTACCTCGCCGTTGTGCAGCACGAGCACCGCCTGAGCGGGGATGCCGTGCTGCTCCGAATTTTCCGCGAGTTGCGCATCGAGCGCGGCACGCCGGTCGCGCGACTGCATCGAACCGATGCACGCCGCAGGGAGCAGAGAACACGCACCGACGACGAGTGTTACGAGCCTCACGAGCAGCGCTCCTGGTTTTCGTCTCGAGTTCGCCGATCGATCGCGTTGATAGTCGCGAGTGGACTCCGGGCCAACGACACTGGATCCCCGGCCACACCTGGCGTGCCGCTCCGCTCGGCCGGGGACAACGGAACATCTCGTCGCACCTGCCAGATCAGGTGCCCAGTGTCGCTCTACGCTGTACGTCGCGTGGACCTAATGCGCGCTTGCGAGGTACGGGAAGGTCGTACGGAATGGCTTGTCGTTGGCGTCGACGTTGTCGGTCGTGAGGCCTGGCGAGACGTTGTTGTTGTTGCCGAGCAGATTGCCGAATATCGCACCCAGCCCGATGTCGACCACGTCGTCGGAGAGCGAGCG
>DASURJ010000573.1:0-3422 GCA_036280115.1 Gemmatimonadaceae bacterium | reverse complement strand
CCTAACGCGATACTGGTGGCTCAGTTTCTCCGCGGCCACGAGCGGCGGGGCCTGCGGCACGTGGCGCTCGTCGACGCTGACGGAGGGGTTACCGCGAGCGCCGGGCGGGCAGTAATTCAGGCCCCGGTGCCGCGCCAGGATTCTGCGACCGGGCGGCTTCCGTTGATCGCGGCGAACGGAAGGTTGCGCGCATACTTTCCCGCGACGGTCGCGACCTCGACTCCACGAGGGAGCCTGGCGACGGTCGTCATCGAGTTCGAGCCTACGGCGTCGGCGCGGCTCATGGCCGTCGCCCGACGCTCGCTGGCGCTCGCGGTCGCGACGTCGGTGATTCTTTCTCTTGCCGCGTTCGTGTTCTTCCGCATCTCCAGCGGATTCGAAACGGCACGCCTCCGGCTGGAGCAACAGCGACACCTCGCCCTCCTGGGCGAGATGTCGGCAGTGCTGGCGCATGAGATTCGTAACCCGCTGGCTTCGCTCAAGGGCCACGCGCAGCTCGCGGCCGAGCGACTTGCCGACGGGTCGCGCGAGAAGCGCTGCCTGGACAACGTCATCAGCGACGCCGACCGTCTCGACGCCCTCACGGCAGACCTCCTGAGCTTCGCGCGGTCGAGTGCGCCGGATATCGAGCCCGTGAATCCGAGTGAGATCCTTCGCGTGGCCGTTGCCGATGTGTTCGACGCGGAGGCGGTCATGATCGAGGACGCGGACGCGCCGGCGGTCTGGCCGATGGATGCCGGACGCGTGCGACAGGCGCTCGTCAACCTCCTCGACAACGCGCGCAAGGCGACGGCGGACTCGCGAACGCCCGTGGCGCGGGTCACGGTCGAGGCCGGGGGCCTCGTCTTCGAGGTGCGCGATTTCGGTCCCGGCCTGCCGCCGGGCCGTGAGGATCGGATCTTCGACCCCTTCTTCACCACGCGGACGAGCGGCACGGGCCTCGGGCTCGCCGTCGCGAGCCGCGTCGCCGAGATGCACGGCGGCCACGTCCGCGCGTCGAACCACGCGGACGGCGGTGCCGTGTTCCGCCTCACGATTCCTCAACAGTCCCGGTGACCGGTCATGGCTACCGTTCTTGTCGTCGATGACGAGCGCAGCATCCGCAGCTTCCTGACGATGGCGTTAGGCGACGACGGCCACGAGACTGCCGAAGCCGGCGACGCGCTCTCGGCGATCGCGATCATGCGCGAGCGCGCCTTCGACGTCCTGATCACGGACCTGCGTATGCCCGGCGTGCTGGGCGGCATCGACCTGCTTCGAACGGCGAAGAGCGAGCAGCCGGAGCTCGAGGTCATCGTGCTCACGGCGCACGGAACCGTCGACAGTGCCGTCGAGGCGATGAAGCTCGGCGCGTTCGACTACCTGCAGAAACCGCTGTCGAGTCCCGCGGAGCTGCGGCTCCTGGTGAGCCGCGCGCTCGAGCACAAGCGGCTCGCGTCCATGCGCGACGCCGTTGCGCGCGAGCGCGAATCACTGCCGCCGCTCACGTGGGGCGATCCGGTCATGCGTCCCGTCGTTCGGGCGATCGAAAAGGTCGCGCCGACCAACGCCACGGTGTTGCTGCTGGGTGAGAGCGGGACGGGCAAGGAGGTGGCCGCGAGAACCATTCACCGGTCGAGCCGTCGCCGGGACGCGCCGTTCGTTGCGGTGAACTGTGCCGCGATCTCGGAGCATCTCATGGAGAGCGAGATCTTCGGTCACGAGCGCGGCGCCTTTACGGGTGCCACGGCGACTCGGCGGGGACGGCTGGAGCTCGCCGACGGCGGCACGCTGTTCCTCGATGAGATCGGAGAGCTCAAGACAGAGCTGCAAGCAAAGTTGCTGCGCGTGCTGCAGGAGCGCTCGTTCGAGCGGGTCGGCGGGACGAGAACCATGACGGCGGACGTGCGGTGGATCGCGGCGACCAATCGTGATCTGGCCGCGATGGTTCAGGCGGAGAAATTCCGCGCCGACCTGTATCACCGGCTCGCGGTCTTTCCGATCGAACTGCCGCCGCTCCGTGAGCGCAAGGAGGACATCCTGCCTCTCGCCGACATGCTCCTCGCGCGCATCAGCGCGGATCTCGGCCGACCCCTGCTTCGGCTCGAACGGGAGGCGAGGCAGCGCCTCGCCGCCGCGACGTGGCCGGGGAACGTGCGCGAGCTGGCGAACGCGCTCGAGCGTGCCGCGATCCTGAGCGACGGTGAGATCGTGCGCGCCGAGGACATCGGCGTGGCGGGCACACCTGCGATGACGCGTGACGATCCACGCACGCTGGCAGAGATCGAGCGCGACGCGATTCGGCGCGCCCTCGATCAGACAGGCGGAAGCCGCCGCGCCGCGGCGGACCGTCTGGGGATGAGCGTGCGCACATTGTACGAGCGGCTCAAGCGATACGACATCAGCTGACACATCCCGTCGCGACACGACTGCGGGCGGCCGAGACGGGCGGCACAGGCGCCCGAGGACCTATAGAGCACCGAGGTGGACCATGTACATGAAAGCCCAACTGCTGACGGCCTGCGCGCTGACGTTAGGTGTCGCGGCCGCTGCACGACCCGTGACCGCTCCCGTCGCGACACCGGACCTGTCCGGCACGTACGTCATCGACCGCGGCGCGAGTGATGATCCGAGGAAGGCAGTGGAGAAAGCCACGTCGTCGATGCGGCGATTCAAGCGCAACGCCGTGAACAAGCGCCTGCAGGGCGAGATGAAAGCGCCGGACACGCTGCGCATCGTCCAGCAGGGCGATTCGGTAACGTTGGCAGCAGCGGGACGGATGCGGCTGACCGTCGTTCCGGGCACGGCGAAGTCACGGACGGGGCAGCGCGGCGGATCCGTCGAGACCACGAGCGAGTGGCAGGGCAACGCCCTGCTCGTCAGGACATCCGCCGAGCGCTTCCAGCGCGAGGCGCGGTACTCGCTCGAAGGCGATGGCTCGCGTATCCGGGTGGCGATCGCCATGCGTGCCGAGCAGATGCCGGAGCCGATCCGATACACGCTGGTGTATCGGCGCGTGGCGGGTACGGCTGACTCCGATTGAGATCGAGCTTTCGACGAGCCGGGCGAGGCGAGCTGGATCGGCTACAGCTACGCCTTCGCCGCGGCCGACGTGCGGAGCGCGGCGGCAATCTTCACGAGATCCGCGAGCGAGCTCGCATTCATCTTTCGCATCACCTTGCCGCGGTGGGCCTTCACCGTGATCTCGCTGATGTGCAGCTCACCGCCCACCTGCTTGTTGAGCATCCCCGAGACGACGAGCGCCATGACCTCGCGCTCACGGCGGCTGAGCGACGCGTATCGCTCGCGGACTTCGCGCAACGCTGTTTCGTGGTCGAGTGCAGCGCGGCTCCGCTCGATGGCCTCGGCAATCGCGCCCAGGAGCACGTCGGTGCTCAATGGCTTCGTCAGAAACTCCGCGGCGCCAGCCTTCATTGCCCGGA
>DASURJ010000572.1:0-3797 GCA_036280115.1 Gemmatimonadaceae bacterium | reverse complement strand
ACCCCATCGTTTTCACGCGGCCGCGTGAAAACGATGGGTTAGGACTCTGACCCCTACCGAAGCGTCTGAATGCGCGACTAGCGCGGCGGATCGCGGAGGATGCCGTACGACTGCACCGTCAACTCCGCGCCCGTTCGGCGGCCCACGATCCAGACTCTCGCGCCAGCCTTCTCTCGCAGCCCTGCCGGGACGGATGCCAGGCGAACCGTATCCGTGGACGCGAGCGCGAGACCGCCATCGCGGCTCAGCAGCGTGCCCACCATCGGGCGCGAGCCGTCCACCGCGACAATGTCGTAGCGCGAGACGGTGAACGCGTTCGGGGGCGACGCTGCGGGCGCGCCCGCCACGGTGACCGTCGCGCCGCCCAGTCGGCGAAGCTCGAGCTCGAGCGGGCCGACGAGCGTCACCGGACCGCGTCCCTCCACCCGTAGTGACGTCTCCGGAGCATCCGCACGGCCACCCGCGACGACCTCGCCGATCATCACGTCTTCGGCCGGCAGCGGCGTCGGTGCCGGGCGCGGGACTGCGCCGACACCGCGAGGGGGAGTGGAGTCAGGACGTGTAGGCGGCACTGACGGATCCGGTGCGGCTGACGGCGCAGGGGAAGGCGGCTCGGCACTCGGTGATGCCGCGGATCCGGGCGCCAGTGCTGCGACGGTTTCGGCCGCCATCGTGTCATTCGCGCTTTTGTCGGACGAACCCGCGCAGGCGGTACTCGCGAACACGAGTACTGCCGCGACCGCGCGAAGCGGAATCATGGGTGAGCTCAATTCATCCTCACGACCCACATGCGCATGACAGGTGGGAGAGTCGCACCGGCCGAATCACGGGCGCGAATGGCCACAGGCCCGCGATTACCGCCGGACACGATGAAGTACGCCGTCGATCCGCCACGCACCGACACCTGGTCGCTGAACGCACCGAACGGGCGATCGCGCGGTTGGAGTCGCGCCGACTGTACCAGTCGGTTCTCGATCGCCACGAGGTTCCAGCTCGTGACCCGCAGCTTGGGATCGAGATTCTGCACGCGATCGTCCACGTACAGCGCCGCGGCCCACCGCGCGAGCAATACGTCGATCGGCTGCCCGACGACGTCGGCGATCGTGTTGAAGCCGGTGAACCCGTTATCGATCAGCTTCTGGTGAAGGCCCTTCTCGCCGCCGGGGAACGTCGGGCCGTGCTGGTCCGAGATCCAGCGGAGGAACGACCACGGGACGCCGTACACCTCGCGCCCGCTGAGGCACGGGCCATCGTTCCCCTGGGTCCGCGTCCCGAGCCAGCTGCACTGTTCCGGCGCGCCCACGATCTTCGATGTCTGCGACTCGAATCCGTAGTACACCACGAGGTCCACGAACCCGTCGATGAACCAGGCGGTCGGTACCGTCTCGGGGTTGTTGAACGCCACCTCGAAGCCGAGGTTCTGCCCCGGCTGGAGCCCGGTCACCGTGTACCCGTTCGCTTCCTCGGCCAGCGTCGCCTGGCCCTCGAGCTCCCAGACCGTCTGGAACGCCGTGAACCCCGCGAACGTGCCGCGGCGGCCGATCTGGATGATGTGGGCGAACTCGTGCGCGACAATGATCGGCGCATCCTCCAGCGCGTCGGCCGTGGTGTAGGCAGCACCGACCGTTCCGTTCGGATCGGGTGCCTTACCATAGAAGACTTCGCCTTCGTTGCTCGACGGGCAGTCATCCACGCTCGCGAAGTTCGCCGAGTAGACGACGCCTAACAAGTTCGGGACCTTGTTGATCTCCTTCGTGATCACGATCGCAATGCGCGAGTTGCTGTCGAAGTCCGTGGGCTCGCCGAAGTAGCTCACGTCCGTCGGATAGATCTGGTTGTCGAACTGGTTGCGGAGCGTCTCGTAGTCGCCGGCCGACAACCCGCCGGTGGGGTTGGCGTTGTCCTCGAGGAAGATCGCCCGCGTACCGAGCGCCTTCACCGTCGCGGAGATCGGGATGAAGTTCTGACAGGTGTTGGCGTTCCGGTCGGGAACGCGGATGTCGAGGACATCACCGACCTTCGCGGTTCCCGGAATCGTGGGAACGCGTGCCGGCGACGCGGCGACCGAAAGCGCTGCCGTGGCCCCGCGCGGCGCGGACCGTCGCGACCGAATCCGCGACTCCAGCTGCGCGTGCTCACCGGCCAACATCTGCGCCTTCACGGCGCGATGCTTCCGCAGGCGCTCGACGCGCGCACCCGAGACCGGACTCACGAGCGACGACGAGAACACCGGCGCCGACGCGATCGATGGTCGTGCCGCGACGAAGCCCCCTGGCGGAACCTCGGACGTCACCGTCACGCCGGTCACGCTCGCCGCCGTGGGAGACACCGACTGAACGCCGATCAGGTACGACTCGTTCGCGCTGGACGCGTCGAATTGCAGGCAGAACTCCGCCGCGTTCGCTATGAAATGTTGCTGCCCAGCAGCGAGTGTGAACGTGGTCGCGGGACGGAACGCGTGGGACTTCACGGCGCCCGTGACGCCGCCGACGGTTACGTCGATCTCGATGTTCTGCGCAGGCTTACAGTTGAGCGCCGGCACGACAATCTGCAGCGACGTAGCGGACGCGGCCGTGACCGCCGCGACCACACCACCGACCCGCACGATGTTCGCCCCAACCGACGCTCCGAAGTGCGCGCCGGTGATCGTCGCGGCCTGCCCTTCGACCATCGGGTTGGGTGTAACGGCCGTGATCTGCGGAGCGTCACCCGGCACCACCGGCGTCACCGTGATAACCGTCGACCCGGATTGACCTTCTGAGGTCGCGGAGATCGTCGCTTGTCCGGGCGTGAGTCCGGTAATGAGCCCTGTGCCCGACACGCTGGCCACGGCGGGCGCATTCGTGTTCCACTGGATCGTCCGGCCGGTGAGCACGTTCCCAGCCGCGTCCCGCGTCAGTGCCGTGGCTTGCGTCGTCGCGCCGGCCTGGATGGTCGATGCCTCTGCCGTCACTGTCACACTCGCGACCGGCGGCGGCACGACCGTGATCTCGCGCGTGCCCGACTTTCCGTCGACCGTAGCGGTGATGGTCGTAGTCCCGGGGGCTACTGCCGTGACTACGCCGGCGTTGTTGTTTGCCGTGACGGTCGCGACGCTCGCGCTGGAACTCGACCACCCGAACGTTCGCCCTGTCAGGGAGTTCCCGGCCGCGTCCTTCGGCGTCGCCGTCAACGTGACCGACTCACCGACGATGAGGTTGCCTCCCGGGACGGAGACATCGACCGACGCGACCGCCGGCGGGCCCGAGGAATCGCCGCCACATCCCGCGACGAAGAGGAACGCCCAGGCGGACACGAACGCGAGAGTGCGGCGGCTGATAGACATCGGGGTTCTGCGCGGCGGTCAAACAGCGGGGAGGTACGCGGAGGTCGCGAACGCCGGCGTCGACGGCGACCGTCGAAGTTAGGAGCTTGCACACGGGAGTCAAAGCCCGACGCGGTGAAAGGGGCGTTCGCAACGGTCTGCGCTCCCGGCTTGCCGCCACGGGTGAGTGCGTCGCGGCGGGTTCTGGTGCATACTTCGTCGATTCGTCCCGCGCACTGCCCGCGCCCGCCAGGCGCGCCGTCGACCCGTCCTCACCCGGAGGTTGAGTTGCCGCAGCTGACCGACCGCTTCAAGGCGTTTCCCGTGTATCCGCTCGCGCACGTCCCTGCCCGCAAGCGAGAGCTCCTGCAGCGTGGGGTGGATGTCATCGATCTCGGCGCCGGCGACGCCGATCTCGCGCCTCCACCCGCGGCCGTCGAGGCCCTCGTGAAAGCGGCGCACACGCCGTCAATGGGGCGGTACGGATTCGGAT
>DASURJ010000571.1:0-2207 GCA_036280115.1 Gemmatimonadaceae bacterium | reverse complement strand
GGCAGTCACGATCTGCGCAGCGGACTCTCGCGGCGTCGTCGCCGTCCACTTCGCGGCCCGGCGTCGCGCGGTGTACGCAGCCACGTACACGCAGTCCGCCAGGGCGGTGTCCAGGTCATCGAAATGCGCAATGCTCTCGATGATGTCCTTCGTATCGTGCGCGATCCCCTCGAGTCGGTAGGGATCATACTCCACAGGGCGCACGAGCGAGAGGGACGAAACGCCCATGTTCTTCATCGCACGCACTACCGCGGCGATGTTCACCGGGTTCTGCGGCTCGTACAGCACCACGCGGACGCGAGAGAGCACCGATTCAGGCATCGGCAATCACGAAGGCGAGGTGGCCGTCGACATCATGGCGATCTCCCCGCAGGTACACGAACTCGTTCGACGAGCCACCGAGCACCAGCTGACCTCGGCGGCGCTCGCGGTCCGGAGCCATGTCGTTCACGATGACGTCGAGAAGAAAGGGGTGGCGCGAGGCGTCGCCAAGCCAGTCGAGCGGGACCGCACATTCGATGCGGTAGCCGTCACGGGTGCGCCCCCACGTGGCGCTCAGCGGTAATGGTTCGGTCGAACCGCGTGCGCTCGAGCGAACCTGGTCGCTTCCCTCCTGCGGCACGATCAGCCAATCGTAGGTCAGGGGTACGGCCGCCGCGCACGACCCGTCCGGTGGCGAAACAACGAGCTCGAGCTGCACGCCGTCGCTGTTGGTGTCCGGGTTCTCGTTGTCGAGTGGATTCCACTCGCATGGTGGTGCGAACCACACGTCGCGCTTGCGCACGTCGATGGCGACGTGCAACCGGTCGCCGGCTGCATAGAGTGCCACGCGCGCCGTTGGACTCCCCGCCTCTCGCCAGGTCGGCTCCGACCTTCGGTAATTCGTCTCGCCGAGCTCGAACGCGAGGAATTCCGAGTTGCCCGCGTTCTGCGCGGCGCGCACCCGTGGGATGACGTGCACCTGCCGACTGCGGCGCCGCTCGGGCTCGGCCACGTGCGGTTGAACCTGCACCTGGCCACCTAGGTCGATGCTGCTTCGCGATCCACCGGCTGTGAGGGCGATGTGCCAGCCATCGACGTCGCCGCGATGTTCGTGACACGAGCCGTCCGCGAGGTGAACGGTTACCGTGGCGTCAGCACGGGTCACGTGGGAGATGGTTGACGACAGGTCCCACACGGTGACGATCGCGCCCCGGCGAGCGGTCGCACGAACGAAATGAAAACGGCGCGGTTCCTGCCCGGGTGGGCCGAGCGACGTGGCGCGCCACCACTCGTGAGGCACGTCGACGAAGACGCGCGCGACCGCGCGCTCATCGCCACGCGTCGCATCGAGCCTAACGTCGGCATCGCCCCGTGCCCGTTCCGTGTCCCGAAGGTAGGCAAACCCGTCCTCGGGGTCCGAGCCGCCGAGTGGAACGGCGGACTCCCATTCCCCGACGCCGCCAACCTCACCGTCGACGTGAAACGGCAGGTCCACGATCACGTCGCGGGGAGCGCGCCACGTGAGCTCATCGATGAGGTAGGTCGGCATGACGACGAGCGTACGCTCCGACTGAACTCCTGGCGCAATGTCGCGGACCGCCGCGCGGACCCACCCGGCACCGCCTCGGTCCTCGTACGCCAGCAGCGATCCGTGGACCCGCTTCTGCGATCGCCCGTCCACGAGAGGCGCGTTATGCGCGAGCGTACTCCGGTACCAGTGCAGCGACGGGTCCACGTACGACCCCGTGCCCACGTCATCCAGCCAACGCGTGTCACCGTCGACGAGGATGAAGTTCAGCCGATCCGGGTGGCCGTGACCAGCGCCCGAATGTCCGTAGTCGAGCGCGGCGTAGAGGCGCCCGGCGTCGCGCCGAACGATCGCGAGCCCCTGTCCCGCGAGAAGCGCGGACCGTTGCACCGGCGCATCGAGGCGCGGCAGCTCAGCGAGCGCGAACAGCAGCGCGCGCCAGCCGAGGTCACTCCGATCGATTGCTGTCGCCGGACCGTTTCGCTCGGCTTCGGCGGTCGAGCGCCAGCGGCCCGTGTCGTGTCGCGGCGTGGCGCCGGCGCCATCGTAGAGAGTCGCCAGTGCGCCTTGCAGGCGATCGTCAGCCGGGTTGCGAGCGAGTCCGAGCTCGGCGAGCTCGGCGAAGCGCCACTGGCGAAGCGATACGCGGTACTGCGAGTCGCGCCTGGACGGGAATGTAAAATCGGGGAGTGCGGTC
>DASURJ010000570.1:0-7434 GCA_036280115.1 Gemmatimonadaceae bacterium | reverse complement strand
GCGCTGATGGCGAAGGCGCTCGGCACGCCGGTGCGCACCTTCTCGGTCGGCTACGCCGGCGAGGCGGACGACATCGACGAGAGTGGTGATGCGGCGCGGATGGCCCATCACCTGGGTACGAGCCATACGACGTCCGTGGTTCGCGGCGACGACGTGCGCGATCAGATAACGTCCATCGCCCGCGCGCTCGATCAGCCGAGCGTCGATGGGGTGAACAGCTACTTCGTATCGATGGCGGCGCGGCGCGACGTCACCGTCGCCGTATCGGGAACGGGGGGCGACGAGCTGTTTGCCGGGTACCCGTGGTTCATCACGATGGCCCGCGACGCGTCGCGTGGAGCGCGCGAGCCCTGGCGTGCACTCGCACGATCGGTCCTCGGCGCCGCTGCTCGCCACCGCGCGTTCGATACCCTGCTCCGGCGCCGCGGCGGCGGCCGGGTGCACCGGCTCCGGGCAGCTGGGTTCCTGGGAACGTACGGGGAGACGTACCAGATCTTCGGGCCCGTGGGCACGGCGCGCCTTCTCGCGCCGGGCGTGGCTGCCACTGCCGGTGCCGGGACGCCACCGCATCGCGACCTCGCGTCGCTCGATGAGCTGGCGCACGGGTCTCCGGTCGAGCGTGTAACCGCACTGGCGACCCGCGGTTACCTGACGAACCAGCTCCTCCGCGACATCGACGCGGTCTCCATGGCGCACTCGCTCGAGGTCCGTGTGCCGTACCTCGATCCGGTGGTCGTGGACACCGCGCTTTCCCTGCCCGACTCGGCGAAGCTCGGCGACGTGACGCGCGCGGACCCGTACGGCCTCACGTACCGGGACACCGGCGCGAAGCGCGTGCTGATCGACGTCGGGCGGCGGTGGCTCCCTCCGGACTTCGACGTGCAACGCAAGCGCGGGTTCGCGATGCCGTTCGACGACTGGATGCGCGGCGCATTGCGTGACGTCGTCTCGGATACGCTCGATCCAGCGGTCGTACGCCGCCGGGGCGTGCTCGAGCCGTCGGGCGTCGCCGGCGTCCTCACCCGGTTCGAGCGCCGAGAGACGGGGTGGGCGGAGCCCTGGCTGCTCATGATGCTCGAGCTCTGGTGTCGCGAGGTTCTCGACCCGGCTGGAACGGAGCGCGTGTCGCGCACCGACCGCGCCGGGCGCGCTGCCGTTAGGCACGACGCGCGCGTCTCCGCGCTGGGGGCCGAGCCGTGACGTCGCCGCGCGTGGCTCGGCGTGCTGTGGACACGGGTGAGCAGAGCCGACCCGCGGCCGTGGATCATTGGCCGCAGGCCGGGCGGTTCGACGAGGATCCGTATCCGGGCCGCCCGCGAATCCTGTTCATTGGCCACGCACACAGCTCTCACACCCACGCGTGGATCGATCTCCTCGCCGCCGCGCGGCTGAACGTGCGGCTCTTCGCGTTGCCCGGTGGCGTTCCGCCGGACGGTTGGCCCGTGCGCACGTATGTCACGACACCAACCCCGCGGCAGCTCGACCGCGCGTCGCGGCAGCGCCTCTACGCGGCGGGACGGCTCGCCCGTGCGCCGAAGCGCGCGTTTGCCAGGTTCGTCGCCGGCGACCGTGCGCTCGAGCAACGGTGGCTCGCTCAGATCATCCGCGAGTGGCGTCCGCACGTCATCCACACGCTGGGCATAGACCCGGCTGGCGAGCTGTTGTTCGATGTGCGCCGCGCTCACCGGTTGCCGGATGATGCGCGGTGGGTTGTGCAGACGCGCGGCGGTTCGGACCTCGCGCTCACGCGGCTCGACCCAGCACGCGCGCCGCGAGTCGCCGAAGTGATGCGTGAAGCCGACTGTGTGTTGAGCGATAACCGGATCAACTTCGACATCGCGCTCGACATGGGAGTCCGGCCCGACCAGCTCTCGCCCATCGGGACGGTTCCCGGGACCGGTGGTGTGGATGTCGACACCCTCGCCGGACATGCGATGGGAGCGCCGTCGACGAGGCGCCTGGTCGTCTGGCCCAAGGCGTACGAGTGCCCGTGGTCGAAAGCGTTGCCCGTCTTCGAGGCGCTCACGCAGCACTGGCACCGGCTTCCACCGTGTGAGATCCACATGCTCGCGATGGTGCCGGAGACGCGGATGTGGTTTCACGCGCTCCCGGCCGCGATCCGGCGAGCGTGCGTGATCGACGACCGCATTCCTCGCACCGAGATCCTGACGCTCATGGGACGCGCGCGCGTCATGCTTGCGCCGTCACTCGTGGACGGCACGCCGAACTCGATGTTCGAAGCGATGGCCACCGGGGCCTTCCCGATCCTGTCGCCGCTCGACACGATCCGACCGCTCGTCGTTGACGAGCACAACACGCTGTTCGCGCGGAACCTCTACCCGCACGAGATCGGCGACGCGCTCGCGCGCGCGATGAACGACGACAACCTCGTCGATGACGCTGTGGCCCCAAACCTCGAGCTCGTCCGCACGTATGCCGACCGCGCGGCGATTCGCCCGCGCGTGGTCGGGCTGTACGAGTCGCTGGCGGGTGTCGGAGGTACGTGATGAGAGCGCTCGTTCTCGGCGCGGGCGGGATGCTCGGGCATCGGCTCTGGCGCGAGCTGACCGACCGACTGGAGACGTTCGCCGCGATCCGCCGGCCGTATCGTGACTACGCGCCGCTCAACTGGTTCGACGAGCGGCGCGTGATCGATCGGGTCGACGCCACGAACGCGACCGATCTCGAGCGGGCGCTCCGCGTGGCGCGGCCGGACGTCGTGATCAACGCGGTCGGACTCGTGAAGCAGCGCGAGGACGCGGCCGATCCGGTGCGGACGATCGCGATCAACGCGCTGTTGCCGCATCAGCTGGCGGCCCGTGCTGCGCTGGCCGGCGCGCGCCTGATTCACCTGAGCACCGACTGCGTGTTTTCCGGCCGACGGGGTAATTACAGCGAGGACGACATCCCCGACGCTGTCGACCTGTACGGCCGAAGCAAGTTGCTGGGCGAGGTCGATTACGGAGGCGCGCTGACGATCAGGACGTCCATGGTCGGTCGAGAGATCGGCTCGGCGCGCGGTCTGCTGGAGTGGTTCCTGGCGCACCGCGGCGAATCGGTGCGCGGTTTCGCTCGGGCCCGCTTCAGCGGCCTCACCACCCTCGAGCTGTCACGCGTCATCGCCGCCATCGCGACGCGATATCCCACGCTCGAGGGAGTCTGGCACGTTGCTGGCGAACAGATCAGCAAGCTCCACCTGCTCTCGATGGTCAACGACACGTTCCACCTCGGAAGCTCCATCGAGGCCGATGACTCGTTCGTCTGCGACCGCACGCTGGACGCGAGCCGTTTCATGAACGCAACGGGGTACCGCCCGCCGAGCTGGTCGGCAATGGTCGCCGAGCTGGCGGCGGACCCCACGCCTTACGACGCATGGACAGAATCGTGGACCTCGAACGCACGCGACCACTCGACGGTAAGCACGTAGTCATCACGGGCGGCACGGGATCGCTCGGCAAGGTCCTCGTGCGCCGCTTGCTCGGCGGCGAGATGGGGCGTCCGCGTCGCATCACGGTCTTTTCGCGCGACGAGGCGAAGCAGCACGCCATGCGTCTGGCGTACAAGAATCGCGTGGTGGCGACCGACGAGATCGTGTATCGCAACTTCGCCGAGCTGTTGACGTTCGTGATCGGTGACGTGCGTGACTATCACGCCGTCGCGTCGGTGCTGCGGACCGCGGACATCGTGGTCAATGCCGCGGCGCTGAAGCAGGTACCCACGTGCGAGTATTTCCCATACGAGGCGGTCCAGACGAACATCACGGGGCCCGAGAACATCATCCGCGCCATCCGCGAGAACGGGCTCCGCATCGATACCGTCGTCGGCGTGAGTACGGACAAGGCCTGCAAGCCCGTGAACGTCATGGGCATGACGAAGGCGATCCAGGAGCGCGTGTTCACGTCGGCCAACATCACGTGCCCGGATACCCGGTTCGTCTGCGTGCGGTACGGGAACGTGCTGGCCTCGCGCGGATCGGTGATCCCGCTCTTCCACGAGCAGATCCGCTGCGGCGGCCCGGTGACGATCACCACGACGGACATGACGCGCTTCCTGCTCAGCCTCGAGGAAGCAGTGGACACGGTCTTCGCGGCAATTCGAGGGGCTCGCCGCGGAGAGACTTACATCCCACGAGTGCCGTCCGCGCGCGTCGTGGATGTGGCGCGCGCGCTGATCGCCGAGCGAGACATCGACACGGTGGTCACCGGCATTCGTCCCGGCGAGAAGGTCCACGAGATCCTCATCTCCGAGGAGGAGGCGCATCGAAGCGTCGAGCGCGGTCGGTTCTACGCGATCCGTCCTGTGTTGCCTGAGCTGCATGGCGACTCGGAGCCAACGGCATCGCTTCCGGGTGAATACAGCTCGGCGAACGAGATCATGACGTACGACGAGGTGGTCGCGCTGCTCTTTCGCCAGCAGCTGATGGTTCGAGGGGAAGCCCGCGAGTCCGATGAGGTCGAGCTCCTCCGATGAAAGTGATGACCGTCCTCGGCACTCGGCCGGAGATCATTCGCCTGTCGCGACTGATCCCGAAGCTCGACGCCGTGTGCGATCACGTGCTGGTTCACACCGGCCAGAACTTCGACCCGACGTTGAGCGACGTCTTCTTTCGGGAGCTCGGCGTGCGGGCGCCGGACGGGGTCCTCGGCGTGCGGGCGAGCTCGTTCGGGGAGCAGGCAGGGCAGATCCTCGCTGGAGTCGAAGCGGTGATTCGCGAGGATCCGCCCGATCGGCTGCTCATCCTCGGCGACACGAACAGCGGGCTTTCCGCCGTCGTTGCGAAGCGGATGGGGATCCCCGTCTTTCACATGGAGGCGGGCAACCGCTGCTTCGACGATCGGGTGCCCGAGGAAGTGAACCGCCGCATCATCGATCACTCGAGCGACGTGTTGCTTCCCTACACGGAGCGCAGCCGGGCAAACCTGTTGCGCGAGGGGATCGCGTCGCAGCGAGTCATCGTCACCGGGAACCCCATCTACGAGGTCCTGCGCTACTACGAGCGATGCATCGACGCGTCCGACGTCCACGCGCGACTCGGGCTCGCTGCCGGCGCGTACTTCCTCGTCACGGCCCACCGCGCCGAGAACGTGGACGATCCCGGCCGGTTGCGTCAGCTGGCCGAGGCGCTTCGACGCGTGCAACAGGAGTACGACGTGCCGGTCGTGGTGAGCATGCATCCGCGCACGCGAAGCCGTCTCGAGTCGTTCGGGATGACCGACCTCGTGGCGAGCCTGCGCGTCATGCCCCCGTTAGGCCTGTTCGACTTCGTCCGGCTCGAGCGTGACGCCGCGTGCGTTCTCACGGACAGCGGCACCGTGCAGGAGGAGTGCTGCATTCTCCGCGTCCCGAACGTCACGACGCGTGACGTGACCGAGCGTCCGGAGACGGTGGAGTGTGGGAGCAACATCATCGCCGGGGTGTCCCCCGACCGGGTCACGGCTGCGGTGCGCGCCGCTATGGCCCGCGATCGTAACTGGACGATCCCGCCGGAGTACCTGGCGCCAGCGGTGAGCGACACGGTCGTGAACGTGTTGCTGAGCGAACGGCTCTCATGACGGCCGTCTCGGCGTCGTTCGAGAGCGATCACTTCGACTGGCGCGAAACGTCGCGGGCGCCGCGTCTTCTCGTGGTATCCCCGGTGGCGCCGGTCCCCGAGGGTGTCGGCGGCGTGTTCCTGCGCGACCTGTGTCTCATGTACCCGGCCGACCGGCTCGCGTTTGCGATTCTGCCGGGTATCGGCAACGGCCCGTGGCCGCAGCCGCTCGCGAGCGCGCCGCGGACGACACTGACTGCCGTGCCCGAGCGCGGCTTCAACCGGTGGGGACGCCGCGTGCAGCGATCGACGCGCGCGTTGTTCGACCAGTACGTCGAGTGGCGTCACCTCCCTGGTCTCCTGGCTCAGATCGCGACCTTCGCGAGCCACGTCAGGCCCGACCTCGTATGGGTCCCGTTGGCCGGACCGACCATGATCAACATTGCGGGACTGCTCCCCAGGCACCTCGGTCTGCCGATGGTGACGACCGTATGGGACGCGCCGGAGTATTTCCTCCCGCACTACTGGTCCATCGAAGGCGCCGCGCTCGAGCGTCTCATGTACCGGTTCGGCGATGCCGTACGCGCGTCCGTTCGCTGCGCCGTCGCGTCGCCGGAGATGAAGGAGGCATACGAGGCGCGGTACGGTACACCCTGCGTGCCGATGATTCATGGCCTCCCCGAATCGGAGTGGGTCAAGCCAACTGGCATGCGGTCGCGCGACGAGCCGTTCGTGATCGGCTATGCGGGGAGCCTGTACGCACGCCGAGAGTGGGACGCGCTCGTGGACGCGCTGGCGACCTGCGGGTGGCGCGTCGGCGGGCGTCCGGTCGTCATTCGCGTACTCGCGTCGGCGCTGGAGGTTCGCGCGCGCGGCCCCGCACGCATCGAGTTCCTCGGCTGGCATTCCACGAGCGATGCCGTCGCCGTCCTCTCGAGCTGCGACGTGTGCTACGTCCCCTACTGGTTCGATGACGCGCTGCGCGCCGGCGTCCAGCTGTCCTTCCCGAACAAGGTGTCGCTCTATCTGGCGGCGGGGCGTCCGATTTTCTTCCACGGCCCGCGAGAGTCCACCCCGGCGCGCTTTCTCGAGCGGTGGCCCGTCGGTATCGCGTGTCACTCGCTCGACGCGAACGAGATTGTCGCGGCGCTGGACGACGCCGCCAGCAACGCGACCTTGCACGCAACCGCGGCGCAGGCCATTCCGCTCGTCCTGCGCAACGAGCTCGGGCTCGATCGCTTTCGCCAGAGCTTCGCCGAGTTCCTCGGCGTGGACGATGCGGTCCTCGCGGCCGCGGGTGCAGCGCGCTCGTAGCGCGGGATCTCGGTGACACCCTGATGACGACCTTCGATCTCCGGCACGCGGATCCAGCAGCCGCCGCGCCGAGTCGGAACCGCGACGAAGACGGTCGGCGTAAGGTCCTGCTGATCTCGTACACGTTCCCGCCGCAGTACGACGTGAGCGCCCGGCGCGCGACGAAGCTCTGCAAGTATCTGCCGGCCGTCGGGTGGCAACCGGTGGTCCTCACGAAGGACTGGCAGCGTGACGTCGCGCCCGAAGACCGTCGCGCATTTGCGATCACCTCGCATCCCGCGGGGCTCGACGACATTCGCGGCGTGGAAGTGGTTCGAGCGCCATATCGATCGCGCGACAACGCCCTGCGGCGCCTCCACGAGCGGCTCGGCGGAGTGTATCCGCGAAGCGCTGGTACGCAGGCGAGAGGCACGCGCGCGCGGTGGACAGCATCGGCCATCACGCGAAGAACGCTGTCGCTCTTTTCTCCACTGTTCGGTGACTTTCCCGACGCCTTTTGCGGCTGGGTGCCGCTGGCCGTGCGCGCCGGTGTCCAGCTGGTGCGACGAGAGCGCATCGACGTCATCTGCAGTCTCTGCCCGCCCGCATCG
>DASURJ010000569.1:0-4605 GCA_036280115.1 Gemmatimonadaceae bacterium | reverse complement strand
TGACGCAAACCGCCGCCGTCACGACGCGTTCCCTGGCGGCGCTCAAGGCCTACCTCGACGCGGAGCGCAACCTGCGCAACGGTAAGCCTGACACGGCCATCGCCGGCTTCCAGCGCGCCGTGGCGGAGGACAGTACGTTCTCGCTCGCATACTATCGACTCGCTGTCGCCGCCGGCTGGGCCGAACGTCACTCGCTGTCGTGGGACGCGGTCACGCGAGCGCTGGCGACGAGCGCTCGGCTGGCCGACCGCGACAAGCGTCTTCTCGCAGCGTACGCGGCGTTCCGCCGCGGGTCACCTAACGACGCGGAGCGGCAGTACCGCGCCATCCTCGAGGATTATCCCGACGACCTCGAGGCAGAGTTTCAACTCGCCGACGTCCTTCATCAGTATAACCCGCTCCGAGGTCGCCCCCGGGCCGAGGCGCGCGAGCTGTTCGACAAGGTGCTCGCGCTCGACCCGGGGTTTCTCTGACCCATATGACCCATGTGGGACCTCGCCGTGCGCGAGGAAGACTACAGTGCGGTGGATGCGATGCTCAGCCGGTACGCCAAGGCGCCGCTGAGCATGCGGCTGTTACCGGTGTTCGCACGCGGCGACTCGGCGGCGCGCGCGCGCTTCATTGACGAAGCGACCAACTCGGACAGCCGGCAGTCGCAGATCTCGGCACGGTACGTCGCGACGTTTCTCGAGGATTTCGCGGCCGCCGAGTCGCTCGCGCGACTCGATCTCGCAGAACGGCGGCGGGCACCGATTCGGGTCGGTGCGCAGCTCTTCCTCGCCTGGCTCGAGCTCGCGCGCGGCCGCTGGTCGGCGGGGAACGCCGCTTTCGAACGCGCGAAGCGCATGGAAGGCGCGACTGGCGTCGAGTTGGAGCGCGCGATCGCCGCGACGATGCCCTTCCTCGAAGTGCCCAAGGCAGACCTGGGCCATATTCGTGTGGAGGTCGAGCGGATGGACCCGACGTCCGGAAGCGGTGCGGGCACGACCGGACTCGCCTCGACGTTGCGGCCACATCTCCGTCTCTATCTTCTGAGCGTCTTGTCATCGCGACTCGGCGACGACCGAGCAGCAGCCCGATACGCCGCGGAGCTCGAGGCGCTCCCCGCCGCTCCTGAGGCGGGCCCAGTCGGCCGGGACCTCGCGCGGACAGCACGCGCCGACGTGGCACTGCGGAATGGGCGTGCATCCGAGGCGCTGGCGCTTCTCGAGCCGGTTCGGGGCGAAGTGCCGTTGGAGCTTGTGTACTACAAGGTCTTTGCGACGGTGCGCGAGTTCGGACAGGAGCACGCCCGCTACCTGCGCGCCGAGGCGCTCATGGCGCTCCAGCGCTACGACGAAGCCGGCCACTGGTATCGAACGGCCTTCCAGGGGTCGCCGGCGGAGCTAGTCTATCTCGCGCCCGGGCATCGGCGTCAAGCGCAAATCCACGAGGCACGTGGTGAACGCGGCGAGGCAGTAACACACTATCAGCGGTTCATCAAACTGTGGGCGGAAAGCGAGCCTGCGGTTCGCGCCACGGTTGCTGAAGCACAGGAGCGGCTTTCCACGCTATCGCGCGCTGCCCGCTGAATCAGACCGTGGGGCGCGCCTCCAAGTCGATGACCCTCCATGTCTGACATCCTTCACGACTTCCCCGTCTTCGCACCCGCGTCCCGCGTGTTCGAGGCGGTGAGCACCCCCGCGGGACTCGATCGGTGGTGGACGATCACCTCGTCGGGCGAGCCGCGGCTCGGTACGGAGTACGCGCTCGATTTCGGTCCGACGTATCAATGGCGCGCACGCGTGAGCGCTTGCGAGCCCGATCGTCTGTTCGAGCTCGAGCTCACCACTGCGATGGATGACTGGATCGGAACGCGCGTCCGGTTCGACCTGACCGAGACGAACGGCACGACGCAGGTGCGCTTCGCTCACCTCGGCTGGCCCGACCCGACGGAGCACTACCGCGTGTCGTCGTTCTGCTGGGCGATGTATCTGCGTCTCATGAAACGCAACGTGGAGCACGGCGAGGTCGTTCCGTACGAGCTCCGGCTCGACGTGTAGCCCAATAGCTGTCATCCCGAGCGCCGCCTGTCATTCCTCGCTGCGCTCGGAATGACAATCCGCCAGAGGCCCTGGATGACGGCCGGTGTTCGGAAAGTGATAGTTCGGGTGCGGTATGGGCTTTCCGACTCGGTGCACCGCGGTTAACGTGGGACGCGGCTCCCACGCGAGCTGCGGTGCCCCGCCGAGCCGGCGGTGCGGCACGCGAGACATGGTTCGGTAAGGGCAAGCGAGCGGACCGGCCCCGCTCCCGTTGGTTGGTTCCCCTTACCACTCGATCCGCGGAGGACGCCATGTCATGGTCGTCATCGTCGACTCGCCGGACAACCGCCGACCTCGTCGCCGAGCTTCACGAGACCGCCGCAGGGAACGACCACGCGGCCCTCGTCGTCGGGTTTCCGGACCGAACGGAGTTCGTCTGGGCCACTGACCCCGATCCGCTTCACGCGCTCAACACGCACGTCCAGAATGGCGGTGGCCCTCTCGGCCTGCTCACCGGGCACAATCACGATGTGGGGACGACGGCTGTGCGCGCGCGGCCGCTCGCCGAGTACGACGGCGCGGAATGGGTGGAGAAGTACCTGATCGAGCTGCTGGCGGCCGTGCGACGCCGCGCCGTCGAGAGCGGGATCGAGAGCGGCCCGATTACGGACTGACGCCCGTCAGGTCAGCCAACGCAGCACGAAGTACGCGCAGAGCGCCACGAGCGCGACGATGACCGCACTCGTCATCAGTCGCCGCTGTCGCGTTTCAGCGGCGATGTGTGCGTTGACACGCGAGCGTAATTCCTGGGTGACGCCGGGCTTCAACACGAGTCGCCCCTCTTGACGGGATAGGCGAATGTGAAGCGCGCGCGGGCGGGTGTCAAATCGCGCCCGCAGTCCGGCTGGCGTTGATTGGCATTCAAACCCACCTCGGCAGGCGCGCGCCCCGGCGGCCGCGCCGCGTTCCCGCCTAACGCCGCCGCGCCGCGGCGTCCTGGACGCTCCGTGCGAGACAAACACTTGTCGTCGCACTCATCGACTCCGCGTAAATCCTTACGCTGCCGTGCCTTGCTACGCAGCCGTAGCGCTTCTGCCTAACACCAGTTCGCGACCGGCCGCTGGCCTGCCCTTTGCCTCACAGGCCATCGCAGCACGCAGGCGAGCTGACCGAACGAGCAAGGCGGAACTTTATGCATCTGTCATTCAAGCGCGCCATCGACACCGTAACCCTCGGCTCCGACCGGCCGATCCGGCGGCTGCTCGCGTACTACATCATCGTCGGGGGCGTCTTCGCCGCCCTGCTCTACTTCTTCCCCGTCACGCGACAACTCTTCTCCGGGGAACGACTCGAGGAGCTCACGAGCGCTCCCATGGTGCTGGAGGACGGCCTGACGGCTGGCCAGCTTCAGGCGCCTCCGGCGGAACTGCCGTCCAGCGTCAAGCTCGCCATCACGACTGCGCTGAGCCTCGTCGCCACGTTGGTCCTCATGCTGCCGGTGACGTGGGTGTACATGTCCGCGCGGCGAACGCGGCGGCACAACCAGTCGGTGGTCGAGACGCTCATCATCCTGCCGATCGTCGTCGCGGCCATCGTGCTCATCGTGCGGAACAGTCTCGCGCTCGCGTTCAGCCTTGCGGGCGTCGTGGCCGCCGTGCGGTTCCGCACGAACCTCCGCGACACGCGGGACACCGTGTTCATCTTCCTCGCTATCGGCGTCGGG
This sequence comes from Gemmatimonadaceae bacterium, assembly GCA_036280115.1. GTDB lineage: Bacteria > Gemmatimonadota > Gemmatimonadetes > Gemmatimonadales > Gemmatimonadaceae > JAJKIV01. Next base: position 858 of record DASURJ010000569.1, on the reverse strand, counting down.
TTCGCTGCGGGCGTGCAGGTGATCACCGTCGGAGCCATCGCGTCGATCCTCTTCAACCTCGTGCTGTTGTTCATCTGGCGGTACGACTTCGGCCGCAACGCCCTCGCGCCCACCGCCGCATCACAGCATTGGGCCGAGCCGCTCAAGCTCCTCGCCGAGACGAACGGGAACGGCAACGGGCACGGCGGCGTTCACGACCGCGACCTCGTGCTCGCGCTCACGCCGCAGAAGGTTGACGCGCTCGCGGACCGGTTCAATCGCGTCAGGCAAATCGTCGGCACGAAGAAGAAGAAACCGCGCTTCAACGCGCTCGTGTCGCTCACGACTGAAGAGCCGCACGCCATCCAGCCGGCGGTCGAGGCGGCGCTCGACCGGTTCACCAAGCGGTGGAAGCTCGACGAGATCACAACGCCCGAGGGGAAGCCGGCGGAGCTCTGCTACCTCGTGAAGCTCCGCAAGTCGATGCCGGGCGATACGCTGCTGCTGGAGCTGCGTGCCGCCGCGGGCGAGAAGCTCCTCGCGTGTGACCTCGAGCGAAGCGACGCCCTCGAGCAGGAAGCCGAGGAGGCGCAGGTTGCAGGAGTGACGACATGAGACGCGGACGTGTCGCTGGCGCCGCCGCCGTGGCGTGGGTGACGCTGTCCGTTGCGGGCAGTGGGTGCCGCCCCACGGACGCGAGTGCCGAGCGTATCGACACCGCGAAGCTCGCCCAACGGCGGATACGGGTCGAGCAGGCGTTCGGCCGGACCGACAGCGCCATCGCCCGGTGGGTCCTTCCTCGCGAGCTCGACGAGATCTCCGGCATCGCCCTCACGCCCGACGGTCGTCTCCTCGCCCACGGCGATGAGCGCGCACAGG
>DASURJ010000568.1:0-12004 GCA_036280115.1 Gemmatimonadaceae bacterium | reverse complement strand
AGACAGCCGAGGAGCACACGGGCCGGCGCGACTCGGCGAAGCGCGGAGCCGAGCGCGATCCGCGCGAGCATCATCCCCAGCCAGTAGAGCGAGAGGTAGACGAGCGCGCGTTGATCGGGGATCTGAAGCTCTTCCTTGAAGAACGTCGCGGTCCATCCGCCCACCGTGATCTCCATTCCACTGGCGAGAAACAGCATGAGCCCCATCAGCAGCAGCACCGGATCGCGCAGGAGTCCTTGCGCCGCCGCGATCGGAAAACCCTGCGGCTGCTTGGGCGCCGGGAACGGCGTGACCGCGGTGACGATGAGCGGGATGATCACGAGCGCGCCGACCGCCGCGATGATCGCGGAGTAGGAGAACGCACCGAGCAGACTCCCGAGCGCGAACGGGACACCAACCGCGCCGACGCCGAAGAACACGCCGAGCAGGCTGAGACCGGCGGTGCGCCCCTCGGCGCTGATGTCAGCGACGAGCGCGTTCGTTCCGCCGTTGATGATGCCGCCCCCGAACCCGATCAACGCGACAGCCGCGCGGAGCCATGCCATGGATGGCGCGAACGCGATCCCCTCGAGCCCAACCATGATGAGCGCGGTCGCGAGCAGCAGCATGCCCTTGTAGCCGTTGCGGTCGACGATCGGGCCGAACACGAGCGACCCGATGAGGATCCCGAACGTCATGAGCAGGAAGAGCGAGCCCGCCACTGCCGTATCGATGCCGAATCGCTCGATGACCGACGGCAACACGGCGCCGAGTGTCGTGAGCACGATCCCGAAGGACAGCATGCCCAGGCAGGCGATCGTGAACAGCGTGCGTCGGTTGGTCATAGCAGGGTCATTCCGAGCGCAGCGAGGAGTCTTCGGTTCGCTGGTTGAGGTCTCTTGATCGGAACGTCGAGGACCTCTCGCCTGGCGGCTCGGCGTGACCGTGGGTCGGGACCAGCATCACGCGTTGAGCGCCAGGCGCGCGGCGCCGTAGAGGCCAGCGTCGCCGCCAAGGGTGCTCGCGACAAACCGCACCTGTCCCATCGAGATGGGCTGCGCCCACCGTGCCGCCTCGATGCGAATACGCTCGAGAAAGCGAACCGCGGGGCCGAAGACGCCACCGCCGAACACGATAGTCTCCGGGTTGAACAGACTCACGAGGTTGGCCGAGGCCATCCCCCAGAACTCGATTGCCGCGTGAAGGACGCGCACGGCGACCTCGTCGCCCCGGTCGTAGGCGGCAAAGAGCCGTGCCGTCGTCACATCGCTCGCCGCGAGACTGCGAAGCTCGCCCACATAGTCGGGCATGGCCTCCAACATGGCGCGTGCGACCGTCGTTAGGCCCGGCCCCGAGGCGTGGTACTCGAAGCACCCGCAGCCGACGTAGGCGTCGCGGAACGGTCGATCGAGGGCCAACCACCCGATGGCACCGGCAATGTCCGCGTGGCCACGCAGCACGCGGCCATCCACGAGGATGCCGGCGCCGATCCCGGTCCCCACGGCGAGAAAGATCGCGGCGCGCGCCCCGCGCGCCGCACCGTTCCACGCTTCGCCAAGGATGTAGGCGGCGCGATCGCTGTCGATGACGACCGCCACGTCGCCGCCCATCGCGCGACAGAGCTCGTCGCGGAGCGGATAGTCATCCCATCCTGGAATGTTCGGCGCCCACACCGTGCCCCGCTCGGCCCGGTAGATACCGGGGACGGCGATGCCGACGGCGGTAACCGCGGCGTGTCCCGCGCCGTGATGCCCGTCGAGAACGTCACGGGCCAGGTCGGCGATGGCCGCCGCGACATCCCCGCCGCCCCGCCCGCCGAGCAGCGCGTGAGCGCGGGCGCGAATTTCTCCGGCGTCGGAGACGAGCGCGGCGGCGATCTTCGTGCCGCCGAGGTCGATGGCGATGACACTCACGAGGTCGGGTTCGGTGGAAGGTCGCGCCGAAGATGCGGCGGATCGACCCGCGTCGCTAGTGCCGCTCGCGCTTCCTCTCGGCCGCATCTGCTCGGCGGCCCGTTAGGCGCACCGGGCGTCGGCCCGACTGTGACGGCTGGGGATGTCGGTCGTCGGAGTGCATTGCCGAGCGCCTGCGCGTCACGCTATCGTAGGACACTCGACCCCCAATTCCCCCTCGGCCCAGGGCCGCCCGTGCTCACGACCCCGATCGTTACCGCGGTTCTCGCCGCACTGCAGGCACCGCTGGTGGCTGCTCCGGTGCGCGTGCCGCTCCCGCAACCGGCGGCGAACGCCGTTCGCGCCACCGTTCACTCGAACCGCGTGGCGTCGGGCACCCTGCGCGGCCAGGTCCTCACGCTCGCGCTCGATGTCGTGGAGAGTGCATGGCGACCCGAGGGAGAAACCGATCCCGAGGTCCCGATCTTCGCGTTCGCGGAACGCGGCAAGACGCCGACGGTCCCCGGCCCTCTCATTCGAGTGCCACAGGGGACCGAGGTCCGTCTCGTGATCCGAAACCAGGTGGACACCGCACTGTTCCTTGGCGGCCTTCGACCGGGGGTTTCGGGATCGACCGACACGATCCACCTCGCTCGCGGCGAGACGCGCGAGCTTCGGTATCGCTTGAACACGCCCGGAACGTACTTCTACTGGGGCGCGTTTTCGGGAACGGCCTGGCCGGATCGCCTCTGGAAGGACAGTCAGCTGAATGGCGCAATCGTGGTCGACCCGCCGGGCGGCCCGACCACGGACCACATTTTCCTGCTCAGTGAATGGTTCCATCCCTACGACGACCGGCCGTTCGAGGTCGTGTCGGTCATCAACGGGAAGGGATGGCCGTACACGGAGCGCCTAACGCTTCAGCAGGGGGACTCCACGCGTTTCCGCATCGTGAACGCCATCCCACTGCACCACCCGATGCATCTGCACGGGTTCTACTACCGGGTGCTCGCACGGGGGAACTGGACGAAGGACGGTCCCCTCGCACCTGAACTGCAGCCTCTTCTCAACACGGACCTCATGCCGCCCGGCGGGACCCTGACCCTCGCGTTCGCGGCAACGACGCCGGGCAACTGGCTTCTGCACTGCCACTTCTCGTTCCACATGGATGAGACAGTGACGCTGACCGGTGCGCCTCGCTCGACGCCGGCGTCGGCCGTACCACCGGCGGCGCACGCCCACGGCGCCACTGGACCGGCCGGCGGCGCGCACCGCATGCATGGTCTCGTGGTGGGCATTCAGGTCACGCCAAAGCAGGGCTATGTCGTGCGAGAGGACCCCGACGCGCGACAGATTCGTCTGTTGGTACAGAAGAAAGCGAGCGGACTCCTCGGTGGCGCGGCGACCGCGTACGGCTTCGTCGTACAGCGGGGCGATTCGACCCCGGCCCGCGACTCCGTCGAGCTTCCCGGGCCGGTGCTCGAGCTCGAGCGCGGTAAGCCGGTGCGCATCACGGTCGCGAACAACCTCGACGAGCCGACAGGAATCCATTGGCACGGGCTGGAGATCGAAAGCTTCCCCGACGGCGTGCCTGACTGGAGCGGGATTGGGGACCGCATCTTTCCACCGATCCCTCCCGGAGGGTCGTTCGTTGCCGCGTTCACGCCGCCGCGCGCCGGGACGTTCCCGTATCACTCGCACCTCAACGAGCGACATCAGATCCAATCGGGGATGTACGGAGCGATCATCGTGACCGACAAGCCTCGCGACCTGGAGCGCGATCACCTCATAGTCGCAGGAGGGGGCGGGCCCGCCGTGTTCGCGAAGATCGAAAGCCCGTACGCCCTCGTGAACGGCCAGCGATCACCGGCGCCGTTACGACTCGCCATGGGCGAGACGCACAGACTCCGGATCGTAGCCGTACATCCCGACTGGCGAATCACGTTCACCCTCCGCAACGACTCCACCGTGGCGCGTTGGCGAGCGATCGCCAAGGACGGCGCCGACATGCCGCCGGCCCAGGCCACGGAGCGCCTGGCGGTCACCGAGATGGGCCCGGGCGAGACGGCTGACTTCGAGTTCCGATCATCCACGCCCGGCAGGTGGACTCTGGATATCCGGACGACGGAGAGCAGTGGCTGGCACATCCAGCTTCCCGTCGTCGTCGAACCGCGCACCGAAAAGAACTGAGATCGCATGCCGGCGGCGGTGCGGCACCTCGTCGCGATCCTTCTCTTGCCCTTCGTGGTCGCCGTCGTTGTTCCTCAGTGGATCGTACGTTCCCTCGAGCCGGTCGATTCCCGGTGGCCGGCGGCCGGCCCGCTGATGCTCGTCGGAATGACGTTAGGCGCCGTGCTCATCATCGCGGGCGTGGCGCTCGCGGGCTGGTGCATCGCGCTCTTCGCCCGCGTGGGTAAGGGCACGCTCGCCCCGTGGGACCCCACGTCACGCCTCGTGGCCGTCGGCCCGTATCGATACACGCGGAACCCCATGATCAGCGGTGTCGCCGCAATTCTCGCCGGTCAGGCGCTCCTGACAGGGTCGAGGTTGATCGCGCTCTGGTTCGGGATCTTCATGACGGTCAACCAGCTGTACTTCGTGCTGTCGGAGGAGCCGGGACTCGAGAAGCGGTTCGGCGACGAGTACCGAGCGTACAAGGGATCTGTCCCGCGCTGGATACCCCGCCGTCCGCGGTAAGCGGCGCTCCGCTGACCGGGATACGGATCGCCGGCAGGGGATGCGGATCGGGCGGCTGAGCAGGATCAAGTCGCGTCCCGGGCGGTCGTTCCCTCTCCTTTTTAAGGCCGCTTGGGAGACCGACCGTGCTGCCGCGGTGGACATCTTCGTCATCCCCTTCATCCCGTCCATCCCCCTCCTGCCTTTCTCCACCTCGACCGGTCGCGATGCCGGCTCGGGCGATGACGCTCGATCCGCATCCCCACTTCACGGAGGCCGGCCCGGCCGAGCGGGGAGCGGCGCGCACCGACGCGTACCGCCGCGATCCCCGCCCACCGGCACCACCGTGATTGACTGCTGGTTGCTACCGGAGATCTATTGCAGAACCGACCGCGGTTCCGCCGCCGTAGCCCGGTACGCGGGGAGATACGCCGCGATGGCCGCCACGACCCCCATGAACACCGCGGCGCCGAGCATCACGCGCGGGTCGAGCGCACTCACGCCGAAGACCATGGACGCCAGCGCGCGCGACAGCGCCGCCGCACCCACCACGCCGATCACCGTGCCGATTGCCGTGACCGTCAGCCCCTCGCGAAGGACCATTCGGCGAATCTTGCGTCGGTCCGCCCCGAGGGCCATCCGAATGCCGAACTCGCGGCCGCGCAGGCGAACCCCGTAGGACAGCACCCCGAACAGGCCTAACGCCGCGAGCGCGAGCGCCACGCCGGCGAACGCGCCGAGCATCTGCAGCGTGAACACGCGCTGCGCCTCGCTCCGGCCAATCACGTCGCTCAACGGCGCCGGGCGGTACAGCACGAGTTGCGGATCGAGCGCCGCGAGCGCCCGGCGAGCCTCACGCTGCACCACCTCCATCGAACCGGTGGTCCGCACCATCTGCGTCAGCGCCCAGTTCCGGTTCCCCGCGAACTGCCGATGCGTGTGGTAGACGTACGGCGCGATCTCCCCACGCGCATCCAGCGCCACATCACCAACGACGCCAATGATCTCCGCCGTCCGCCCACCAGCCCGGAGCTGCTGACCCACGGCCTGCACACCCGGAAACAGCATGTCCGCCGCGCGACGGCTCACGACCACGCGAAGCGGCGTACCCGGAGCGTCGTGGTCGTCGAACAACCGGCCATCGAGTAGCGATATCCCCGCCGCGGCGAAATAGTCACCCGCAACCACGCGCTGCTGCATCTGCACGAACCCACGCTCCGTGTTCGCGTAGGGGCCGGTCATCGCGCGAGTCCCCCACACGTGGTAGTCCCCCGTCGCAGGCAGCCTGGAAATTCCGCCGGCGGCACGTACTCCCGGGATCGACGCAAGTCGCGCCGCCGCCTCCTCGTACAACCGTGCTCGTGCCGTCGAATCGTATCGCGCATCGGGCAAATGCAGCTCGAACGTCAGCACGCCCTGCGGTTCCACTCCCAGGTCGACGTCGCGAAGGTTCTGGAGACTCACGAGCAGCAGCCCGGCCCCGACGAGCAGCACGAATGCGAGCGCGACCTGCGACACCACGAGCCACTCGCGAAGTCGGACCTTTGCGCCGCTGCTCGTGGACGCGCGCGTCTGTTCACGCAACACGTCGCCAGGATCCGCGCGCGCCGCGCGAAACGCGGGGGCGAGCCCGAACCCCACGGCGCTCACGGTGGCGACGAGCACGGAAAACGCGAGCAGCCGTGGCTCGAGCGTCAGCTCGGACAATCGCGGAATCGACGCTCCACCAAGCACCACGATCGCGCTCATCGCGAGCCGGGCAACCACGAGCCCGACGGCCGCGCCTGCCAGCGCCAGCGTCACGCTCTCGATCAACGTCTGCCTGACGAGCCTCGGTCGCTCGGCGCCTAACGCGGCGCGGAGCGCGAACTCCCGCGAGCGGTCCGACCCGCGGACAAGCAGGAGGTTCGCGATGTTGACGCACACGAGAACGAGCACGAGCGCCACGGCGCCGAGCATGATCCCGAGCGCGCGATCGGCCGAGCCGACGACATCGTCCTTGAGCGGGTCCAGCCGCGCGACCACATCATTCGCGTCGGGATACCGCGCCGCGAGCGTCGCGCCGAGCCGAGCGAGCTCGGACTGGGCGCGCACGAGCGACACCCCCGCTCTCAGGCGCGCGACGACCGACAGGTAATGGTTCTGGACGTTGTCGGGCTCCCGCGCCGCCGCGAGATCCAAGGGGATCCAGGCATCCACCGCCCCGGTGAGAGGGTCCTCGTACCCGCTCGGCATCACGCCGACGATCGTATACGGCTGTCCGCTCATGGTGAGACGCTGGCCGACGGCCGATGCGTCACCATGAAAACGCTCGCGCCAGAGACGATCGCTCAGCACGACGAGGAGCTCCCCGTTCTCCTCATCCGGCTGAAACGCGCGGCCGAGTCGCGGTGGTACGCGCACGACGTCGAAGTACCCGGGGCTTACCGGCAGCACACGGATGCGCCGGACGTCGTCACCGTTGCCGATATCGGCGCCGGTCTCGCTGTACGTGTAAACCGCGGCCGCGGCCTCGAACGCCGACACCTCCCGCCGATAGTCGACGAAGTGTACGGGCGTGACGTATTGGCGCCCTCCCGGGGCCGTCGAGTCGGCCTGATAGAGACGCACGAGCTGCCCGGGCTGCTGGTACGGCAGCGGCTGCAGCAGCACGGCATCCACCGCACTGAACACCGCCGTCGTACCGCCGATCCCAAGTGCCAACGTCAGGATGGCGACGATGGCGAAACCCGGATTGTGGCGAAGCGTCCGGAGCGAGAACCCGAAATCCCGCCCGATGTCGTGAAAGAGCCGAGTCCCGCGGGCATCCCGGGCGTCCTCCTTCACGCGTTCCACGCCGCCGAGCGTGAGGTGACTGAGCCGACGCGCTTCATCAGGGATCACCCCCGAGCGCTCGAGCCGGTCGGCCTCCATGTCGGCATGGAATCGCAGCTCCTCGGAGAATTCACGCTCCTCGCGGGCGCGAAAGACGATGGCGCGAAGGCGCTCGAGCAGGTCCGTGAAGGCACTCATGACCGACCTCCCCCCGTCGCCCACCGAGCAGCCATCACCCAGTCGACCGCCGCCGACATGCGCTCCCAGCTCTCCTGCTCGACGCCGAGTTGCCTCCGGCCGGCTGCCGTCAGCTCGTAGTAGCGGGCTCGGCGCCCATTCTCCGTCACACGCCAGGACGTCGTCAGCCACCCGCGCCGCTTCATGCGAATGAGCGCGGGATAGAGCGACCCCTGGCTCACCAGAAAGACGTCCTTCGACATCTGCTGGATGCGCTGCGCGATCCCCCATCCGTGCATGGGCTCGAGGGAGAGCGTCTTGAGCACCATCATCTCGAGCGTACCCTGGAGCAGCTCGCCAGGCTCGCCGGCCATTTCGTTGTCTCCTTCAGATTGTCTGAAGATAGACAGTCGAACGCGGGGAAAGGTTGGACCGCACCCCCTCTACCGTGACGACGGCGATTCCTCGCCTGTGGCTCGGAATGACGTCATCACCATCCGACCCACCTCCTTTCGGCTCACTTTCCCGGCGGCGTTCCGTGGCAAAGCCCCGACGATGTGAATCGTCTTCGGCGCCTTCACCGACCCGAGTTCCTCTTTCACGAACGCGATCAGCTCGGTGCCATCCACGAGCGTGCCGGGCGCCAGGCATACGGCCGCGTGAACCGCTTCTCCCCACTTGTCGTCCTCGACGCCGAACACGGAACATTCGGCCACGGCGGGGTGGCTGGCGAGCACCGCTTCGACGTCTCCGGGAAAGATCTTGAACCCGCCGCTATTGATCATTTCGCGCAGGCGGCCACGAATGTGAACGTAGCCTCGATCGTCGATGAGCCCGAGATCGCCCGTGTGAAGCCAGCCATCGATGATGGTCTCCGCCGTCATCTCCGGCCGGTCGAGATAACCACTCATCACCAGTGGCCCCCGCACGACGATCTCGCCCATCTCGCCGCTCGGTACGAGCTCTCCAACCGAGCTCATGATGCGGACGGTTGCAACGGGGGACGGTCGGCCCACCGACGTGAGATTCTCGTCGCGCTCGAGCTCAGCTGCCCTGAGCGCGGTGACGATCTGCGGTGCCTCCACCTGCCCGTAGGCGGTTTCGACGACCGGCCCGAACACTCGCTGCGCGCTGCGAATTTGATCCGGCCGCATCGGAGCGGCCGAGTAGATCAGATGTCGCAGGCTCGTGAAGCGTCCGGCGCTGCGGTCGGCACCGCTCGCCCGTGACTCTCCTACCATTCCGTAGATGAGCGTTGGCGGCGCGTACATTGTCGTGACACCGTACTGATCGATCGCCGCCAGGACGTTGGCCGGCTTCGGCTCCTCGAGGAGAACGTGGCGTCCACCGACGGCGAGCATCGGCAGCACGAAACACGACGCCCCGTGCGTGAGCGGCGCCGCGATGAGGTTCACGTCGCTCGCGTCGAGACCGAAGCACGCGAGAATCCCCTCGACCTGCGCGTTCAAGCACCGGACCGGTTGCACGACCGGCTTCGGCGTACCGGTGCTGCCGCCGCTGAACTTGATGATCTGCGCGTCCTCTACCGCCCGTGCGATGTCGTCGGGGCGACGTCCTTTCCATTCCACGATGAGTGATCGTACGCTCGGTTCGGACACGGCGGCGCTCGTCTTTCCGAGAACAAGTGGGGCGCCGGTCGGCGTGAATCGACCCAGACACGATTCGTCCGCAACGAGCAGCGTCGGTTTCGTCGCCGCGATCATGCGATCGAGCTCGGCGCGACCGTTCGTAGGGTTGAGGGGCACCCACACCTTCCCGGCCGCATAGGTCGCGAGCAGTGCGATGAGGTGCTCGACCGTGTTACGCGCGCAGATTCCGACGCGGCTTCCGGGCGCGGAATCGAGCGCCTGCATGGCCGCGGCGAGCGCGTGCACGCTCGCGACGAGCTCGGCGTAAGTCAGCGGTCGCCCCGGTCCGGCGACGGCAACGGCATTCGGGTTGCGCTCGAGTCCGCGATGGAGATGATCGATGGGTCGCAGGGGCCTTGCTCCGGTGCGCGATGGCTGGATAATACACCCCATGAGCTACTCACCAATCCTCGGCCTCCATCACGTCACCGCCACGGTCGATGACGCGCAGGAGGATCTCGACTTCAGCGTTGGTGCCCTCGGTCTTCGCCTCGTGAAGAAGACCGTCAACTTCGACAACCACTTCGTCTATCACTTCTACTACGGCGATGAGGTCGGGCGTCCGGGGACGATCTGGACGACGTTCCCGTACAAGGACAAAGGGGTTCCGGTTGGCATGAAGGGAGCCGGGCAGATCACCGTCACCTCGTTCTCGGTGCCGGCCGGGTCGCTCGATGCCTGGAAGACGCGATTGCGCGCGGAGGGCTACACGGTCACCGACGCGCCGCCGAGGTTCGGCGAGGAGTCCATCGTCGTCACGGACCCGTCGGGGCTCGTCATCGAGCTCGTCGCGAACGACCACGACACGCGAACGCCGTGGACGGCTGGCGGCATCGCGCCCGACATCGCGGTGCGCGGGCTGCACAGCGTGTCGCTGACGGTGCGTGACCCGCGGAAGACCGTCGACTTCATGCGCGAGATGCTCGGCTTCGAGGTCGTGAACGAGATGGAGGGACGCATTCGCGTCGCGGTCAATGGCGATGGCCCCGGACACACCATGGACATTGTGCACGCCGGAGACGCTGACTGGGCGAAGAACGGGCTCGGCACCGTGCATCACGTCGCGATGGCGATTGGTAGCGAGGATGATCAGTTGAAGCTTCGCGAGGAGCTCGTGGGCCGGGCGAACGTCACTCCGGTTCGCGACCGGCAATACTTCAAGTCGATCTACTTCCGCGAGCCGAATGGGGTGCTGTTCGAGGTGGCGACGATGCAGCCCGGCTTCGCGGTCGACGAGCCCGTGCCGGACCTCGGCCGCGACCTCAAGCTGCCCCCGTGGGAAGAGCCGCATCGCGCCGAGATCGCGACGCAGCTGCCTAACGTCACGTACTGACTGCCCCGCCATGCACCCTCACGCCGGCCAGCGCGTCGTCCGCACTGGCGCTTCTCTCGAGACCGCCCGGGCCGCCATGATCATGGTGCACGGCCGCAACGCCGCCCCGGAGAACATCCTCGAGCTTGCCCCGGTGCTGGATCGGCCGGAATTCGTGTACGTGGCGCCCGCCGCCGCGAACGGGACGTGGTACCCGTTCAGCTTCATGGCGCCACGCGAGAAGAACGAGCCGGGCATCTCGTCGGGACTCTTCGTGATCGACTCGCTCGTGAGCGATCTACTTGCACGCGGGTTCGACGCGCCGTCCATCATGCTGCTCGGGTTCTCGCAGGGTGCCTGCCTCGCGTCGGAGTTCTCGATCCGTCATCCGCGTCGCTACGGCGGTGTGATGGCGTTGAGCGGCGGCTTGATCGGCCCGCCGGCCACCACGTGGGACGACGTCACGGCGTCGCTCGACGGCATGCCTGTCTTCCTGGGGTGCAGCGACGTGGACTCGCACATTCCGGCCGAGCGAGTACTCGAGACCGAGGCAGTCTTCCGCCGACTGGGCGCGAGCGTGACGCGACGCCTCTACCCGGGGATGGGACATACCGTCATTGCCGACGAGATCGAGAACGTGCAGCGGACCATGGATGAGGTAGTCCAGGCGGCGCCGAAACGCTCGCCCTGACTCGAGCGAATGCGGCGGTTCGGCCCGCCCGAGGACGAGCGGCTCCCGCAGCGAACGATCGGGCGATCAGTCGTCCCTCAATGCGGCAGCGGGATCGAACGACGCCGCCCGGTGCGCGGGGACGAACGTCGAGATGGCCCCGATCGCCAGAAGCAACAGCGCAACGAGGCCCAGCGTGACCGGGTCGCGGGCCGGCACACCGACGACGAGATCCGACAGTAGCTCGGCCGTCGCGACCGACACGACGCACCCCGCCGCAACACCGCATCCCACGAGCACGAGACCATCGCGCAGGACGCCAAGGCCGACCGTTCGCGCCGTAGCGCCAAGCGCCATCCGAATGGCAAGCTCCCTCTTGCGCTGCCGGACGATGTACGCGATGACCGCGTACAATCCAACCCCTGCAAGCACAGCGGCAACGCCCGCGAACACCGCCAGCGTAGAGAGCACCATGCGCGTCGAGGCCAGCGTTGCCGAGACGATCTCCGCCATGGAGCGCACATCGTAAAGCGGCAGCTCCCCGTCCATGTCCCTGAGCACGTTGCGGGCAGCCGCGATGACTTCCTGCGGCTGGCGGTCGGCCGCGACGACGAACGCCATGTTCCACAGCGGCTGCTGCGCATGCGGCAGGTAGATGGTGCCAGATGGTGGCGCGTCAGGGCGGCCGGCCGCCGCCGTTCCGACGACGCCGACCACCTCGGCCGTGACGCGCTCGACGCGATACCCGCGGTCGAAGAGCGAGACCGAGATGTCGAGTCGCCGCCCGATCGGCTCGTCGTTAGGCCACACCCGCTGAGCGAGCGCCTGATCGATC
>DASURJ010000567.1:0-10456 GCA_036280115.1 Gemmatimonadaceae bacterium | reverse complement strand
GAACGCGTGCAGCGGCTCGTCGCGCGCCTGTTCGCGGATTTCGAGCCCCACGTGCCAGGCATGACAGTGCCGGCCGGCCGCGGCGTATTTCTTCGCAATGCTCGTGTCGGCGGCGATGGACCCGTACAGAAAGTCGTAGGGGAAGGCGGCGAGCAGTTCGGCGACGGCCGCTGGGAGCAGCGCCAACGATCGGAGAATTGCCTCGCCGAGAAAGACGTGCGTCCCCGGCGTCCATGCGAACGCCGGGGACGGGAAGAGAGCGATGACCACAATGGCCAGAGCGGCGACGCCGGCGATCCAGCGAGACGTCGCCCGCCCGCCGCAACGGCGGCGGTTCACCTGGTCAGACGCCGAGACGCTTGCGTTGACGGCGGATGGCCTTGCGCAGGTCGCGGAGCTCGGACTCGACGACGTCGGCCACCTTCTCGCGCGCGGCGTCGATCGCGTCTCCGATCTCTTCGCGGACCGTATCGACCGGGACGCGGTCCCACACTTCACCGCCGCGCTTGGCCGCCCACCGAGCGCCACGTCGTCCACGCTTTTCCGCCCATCGTGCCGCCCCTACCGCCGCGCCGCCCGCGGCCCGCGCGAGCGGCGTGAGCGGTCGCCGTCCCGTCGGGCCGCGGCGGAGCAACAGCGCGGCACCCGCGCCGATCATCGCGCCCAGGACCGCGGCCGTCAGCAGGTCATACTGCTGGTCACGCCCGATCGCCCGTCCGCGGTCGGACTCGGGGTCGCTCGCGCCATTCGTCGTCTTCGGTCTCACCGTCGTCGCCATGGGCCTCCTCTCGCTCATCGAGCGCGTCCACGTCCTCGTCGTCGTATTCGTCCGCGATCACCCGCCCGTCGACCTCGTCGCGTAACGTCGTCGCGCCCACCCGCACGCCACGAAACGTCGACGCCGTCGACACGAACGCGTCCTCCGCCTCGCGCTGCACGACGCGCAGGAGCGCATCCAACTCGCGAATGCGGCGCTCCGCCGACTTCACCGCCGTCGTCAGCCGTTCGTTCGCCAGCGTCACCGTCTGATTGAACTGCTGCACATCCACGCGAATCGACGTCGTGATGTAATTGACGTTGTCGGCGATCGCGTTCGCGTTCCGCACCAGCGGGCCGATGTCCCCGTAGAACCGGTCGATCAGCTCGTTGACACGTTTGTAGCTGTTCCGGAAGTTCCACGCGGCCGGCACAAGCACGATCGTCAGAACGAGGATCGCGATCGTCATGAGCCCCTGTGCCACGCTTGCGACCTTCTCGAAACTGCCTTGCTCGACCGCCACCTGTTTCGTGACGATCGTATCGGGCAACTGCGCAGCTACCAGCGCGAACAGATCCGCCGCCAGCCGCGCGAAATCAGCCGTCATGCGATCAAGGAAGTGATGTGTTACCCTTCGGCGTGCGACGAGTCATTTCGCGCGGTTGTGCCGCCGCCCGCGTGCGTGTGCAAGGCTGAGGCCACCCGCCGGGAAGGAATGTAATGCGGCGCCGCGTACGTCCGCCGGACCGCGGATCGTACCGGCGCACCCATCCACTGTCAAGCAATCACCCCTGCCCGATACCGGTACCACATGGCCGCTGTGCAGTTCATCGTCGAAGGGGAAGCGAGACTCTCCGGCACCATTCGGCCCTCCGGAAACAAGAACGCCGCGCTCCCCATCATCGCCGCATCGCTCCTGTCCGAGCACCCCATCACGCTCTCGAACGTTCCCCGCATCCGCGACACCGAAACGCTCGTGGAACTGATTCGGTCCGTCGGTGCGAGCGCGGACTGGACCGAGCGCAACACGCTGCAGATTCACGCCCGGTCCGTGCGGCCATCGGACCTCGACCCGGAGCTCTGCCGGAAGATTCGGGCGTCGATCCTTTTGGCCGGGCCGCTGCTCGCCCGGTGCGGCGAGATCACGCTGCCACCTCCCGGTGGCGATGTCATCGGTCGCCGGCGGCTCGACACGCACTTCCTCGCCCTGGAGCGTCTCGGCGCCGACGTCACCGCGGCCGACAAGTTCGAGTTGCGCGCGAAAGCGCTCATCGGGGCCGACGTGTTCCTCGATGAACCAAGTGTGACCGCGACCGAGAACGCACTCGTTGCGGCGACGGCCGCGCGCGGCACGACGATCCTCCGCAACGCCGCCTCCGAGCCGCACGTCCAGGACCTCTGTCATTTCCTCTGCACGCTCGGCGCGTCGATCGAGGGGATTGGCACGAACACCGTCACCATCCACGGTGGCCGTCCCATCGGCGGCGGCTCTCACCGGATCGGTCCCGACCACATCGAAGTCGGCTCGTTCATCGGGCTCGCCGCCGTGACACGCTCCGAGATCCGCATTCAGGCCGCCGGCGTCGAGCATCTGCGCTCGACGTTGCTCGGTTTCGCCCGATTGGGTGTCTCGTGCCGCATTGACGGCGACGACCTCGTCATCCCCGCGGAACAGTCGCGCGAGATCCAGTCCGACTTCGGCGGTCACGTACCGAAGCTCGAAGATCAACCGTGGCCAGCATTCCCCGCTGACACGATGTCCATTGCGATCGTGACGGCGACTCAGTGCAACGGAGTGATTCTCTTCCACGAGAAGATGTTCGAGTCGCGGATGTTCTTCGTCGACAAGTTGATCGGCATGGGAGCGCGCATCGTCCTGTGCGACCCTCATCGCGCGCTCGTGGCTGGGCCGTCGCCGCTGCGCGCCGCGACCGTCGAGTCCCCGGACATTCGGGCGGGCATGGCCATGCTCCTCGCCGCCATGTGCGCGAAGGGAACGAGCACGATCAACAACGCTGGACAGATCGAACGCGGCTACGAGCGAATCGACGAGCGCCTCAACGCGCTCGGTGCGCGCATCTCGCGCGTCGACGACCGGCGGAAATGACGCTCGCCGGACGTGCCGACGCGGCCTCGACGCCGATGTACGAGGAGGTCCCCGAGTTGGCGTCCAGTGGGGTTCGTGCGTTCACGACGACGCGGGCTGCCGGGAGCTTCGGCGTGGCCACCGAGGAACCCGTCCGGCTGGTCATGGAGCGCTGGAACACGCTCCGGCGAGAGCTCGCACCTGGTGGCCCACGGCTGGCGACATCACACCAGGTTCACGGCAATCGCGTCCTGCTACACGGAGCCGCGTGGGAAGGGTGGCTGCGCGCGAATGAGGGTGACGGCCACGCCACGCTTGACCGCGGGACAGCGCTCGCGGTTTCGATTGCCGATTGCGTTCCTGTATTTCTGGCGCACCCGTCGGGTGCACTCGCACTGCTGCACTCGGGTTGGCGCGGAACGGCCGCTCGCATCGTGGAGCGGGCCCTCGATCTGCTTGGCTCGCGTGGCATCCCGAGCGGCGAGCTGTCGATGCACCTCGGACCGGCCATCTGCGGAGGCTGCTACGAGGTGAGCCCGGACGTGTTCCAGCGCCTGACCGGTCGCCGCGTCGATTCGCCCTCGACCGTGGACTTGCGTGCGATCATTGCCGATCAGGCGCGACTTCGCGGAGTGCGGCGGATAACGACGAGCGCGAGCTGCACGCGATGCAATCACGATCGTTTTTTCTCGCACCGAGCGGGCGACGCGGGGCGGCAGGTGGGCGTAATGATTGCGCCGCTATGAGATAGCCGATAGTGAGGTGGCATTTGGCTTGACGCCATATCCACCGCCGTCTAGATTGCCCATGCTGACGTCCGTCAAGCGCCAGCGAAATGTGGGGGAGGGTTCCCCACATTTTTTTGTTCTTGGCGGGTACCTCGACATGACATGAACCAAGCGCTGCAAGATGTTGTAGTTGCCGAGCTTGATTCGCTTGGATTAGATCTCGTCGAGCTCCGGCGAGGCGGTACGCGAACGCGGCCGGTGGTCGACGTTCGGATCGATCGGCGTGATGGGCTTGAGGTGACCGTGGACGATTGCGCCCGCGCGTCGCGCGCCATCGAGGCGCGCCTCGACGCGGGCAATCTGTTCGCGGGCAAGTACGTGTTGGAGGTGTCGTCGCCGGGGATCGAACGTCCGGTTCGCACCGAGGCCGACTGGCGCCGGTTCACCGGTCGGCGGGCTCGACTGACGAGCCCGGCCGTCGGCGGGATGATAGAAGGGGAAATCGTCGGACTCGAGGAGGACACCAGCGGCGTCGTGGTGGTGCTGCGGGATGACAGGGGCGAAACGCATCGCGCGCCGCTCCAGACCATCCGCGAGGCTCGGCTGGTGTTTCACTGGAAAGGATAGAGGGCGTGCGCAATGATCGGTTCCGCTGACATCCTGAACGCGATTCGCGAGCTGACGAACTCGAAGCAGCTCGATCGATCGGAGCTGCACGGGCTCCTCGAGGACGGCATTCATGCCGCCCTCGCCAAGAAGCATGGGCCGAACGTGCAGGCCGAGGTCGAGATCGACGAGGACCGTGGCAACATCAAGATCGTGCTGCTGAAAACGGTGGTCGAGGAAGTCACCGACCCGAGTCGCGAGGTGAGCGTCGAGGAAGCCCGCTTCGAGGACCCGGAGTTCCAGGTCGGGGACATGATGGAGATCCCCGTGGACTTCGCCGAATTCGGGCGCACGGCGGTTCAGGCCGCCAAGCAACGCATCATCCAGCGCGTGCGCGAGGGCGAGCGGACACGAATCCGGGACGAGTTCGCGGGCCGCGTCGGTGACCTCCTGAGCGGCGAGATCCAGCAGATCGAGCGCGGCAAGCTCGTCGTGATGCTGAACAAGTTCCGCGAGGCGGAAGCGATCATTCCCTATCGCGAGCAAAATCACCGCGAGCACTTCCACCAGGGCGAGCCGATTCGCGCGGTCCTCAAGCGCGTCGAGGAGACGCCCAAAGGACCGCGCCTCATCCTGAGCCGTGCGGACCCGTTGTTCGTCAAGGCGCTGTTCAAGCTCGAGGTCCCGGAGATCCAGCAGGGGATCGTCGAAATTCGGGCGGCGGCGCGCGAAGTCGGCAGCCGCACGAAGATCGCCGTCTTCTCGCGCGACGACTCGATCGACCCGGTCGGCGCGTGCGTCGGACTCAAGGGCTCGCGGGTCCAGGCCGTGGTGAACGAGCTGAACGGCGAGCGGATCGACATCGTCCCGTGGTCCGCCGACCCGGAGCGCTTCGCCAAGCTGGCGCTCGCGCCGGCCCGTGTGGCGCGCGTGTTCTCGGACCCGACGGCCAAGACCATCCAGGCGGTCGTCGACGAAGATCAGCTCTCGCTCGCGATCGGGCGCAACGGTCAGAACGTTCGCCTGGCGTCGGAGCTGACGGGCTGGAAGATCGACCTCTACTCGAGTCGCGAGTGGCTGGACCGCGGCGGAGACGCGCCGCTGTTCGCGCCGCTGCCCGAGGAGGCCGATACTGCCGCGGACGTCAAGCTCTCCGAGATCGACGGAATGTCGACCGCGACCGTCGCTGTCCTGGAGGATGCCGGCTACCGAACGCTCAACGATATCATCGACCTCGAGCGAGAAGATTTGTTGCGGTTACCCGGCATCGCTCCTGAAGAGGCCGATCGCATTATCGCCATGCTCGACGAGCTGACCGAGGAAGGCGGCGACGAAGGCGGCGATGGAACTCGTGACGCCGAGCGCGGACCCCGCGACGACTCGACAGGCTGACGGATTCGAACCGATGGATGAGTTGACCACCCGCAAGTTGCTTCGCCTGCTTGGTGTCGGGCTACGCGGCCGACTGGTGGTCGTCGGCGTGGAACGGGTGCGTGAGGCTGCCCAGCGCGGAAAGCTGAAGCTGGCGGTCATCGCACCGGACGCGTCGCGGCACAGCCTCGCCAAGGTTGTGCCAATGTTGCGTGCAAAACGAATACGTTTGATCGAAGGGCCTGCGGCGGCGGAACTCGGCGCCGCGGTGGGTCGGGAAGCGACAGCCACCGTTGGTGTCGTCGACGTAGACCTCGCGAGAGGCATTCGTGCCCTCGTCGGGCCGGCCCCTGCGGAGGGGCGCACTGCGGACTCCATGCGAGCCCGCTAGGAGGATTGTTTGAGCAAGCTTCGCGTACATGACATGGCAGGCGAGTTCGGGATCTCCAGCGACGAGGTCATCACGATCCTTCGTCAGATGGACGTGCCCGTGCGCAGCCATCTCACGTTATTGACCGACGATCAGGTCGCGCGCATTCGTGCCCGCTGGGAACGTGAGAAGCGCGTGCGCGCCGAGAAGCAGGCCGCGCCGCCGCCGCGTCGCCGCCGTGGCGCCGCCACGAGTGCTGCACCCGCGCCCGCCGCACCGGCCGCCCCGGCTCAGGCCGAGTCGTCGGGGATTCGTCGTCGTCGCCGTCCCGTAGAACTGGCCGGTGATGCCGCAGCGATCGCGACCACCGACGAACCCGAGGTCGAAGTCGCGGCGCCTAACGCGGTCGAGCCCGATCGTGATACCGAGGTGGAGCTCGAGCCCGATGTCGCGCCGGCGTCCCCGCCCGCCGCGGAGCCCGCGGATGTGGAGACCACTGTGGCGCCTGCCTCCGCGGCAGTCACGCCGCCACCAGCACCCCCCACACCGGTAGCACCGCCCGCGCCGCCCGCGCCGCCGCGCGCCGTCGAGCCGCCAGCCGAGCGTGCGGCGACCTTGGAACCACCGCGCCCCGCGGCTCCGTCAACGCCCCCGCCCCAGCCGGCGACCGGCGGCGACCGGCCGCGCCCGCGTCCGATCGTGCCGGGAGCACCGCGCCCACGCCCGGTCGCGAGCGGCTCGCCGTTCGTACCGCCGCGCCCCGTCGCATCCGCTGCGCCGGGCGGCTCCATGACCCCAACCCGCCGAGACGACAAGCAGCAACAGCAGCGTCCGAGCGGGCAGTCGCAGCAGCAACAACAGCAGGGGCGGCGGAAGAAAGGCAAGCGCGGCGCCGTCGATCAGGAAGCGGTGTCGGCGAACATCTTCAAGACGATGTCGGCCCTGCGCGGGCCGGCACAGCGTCGCGGACCTCGCCGGCCCGACGACATGGTTTCGCGCGAAGAGATCGAGGCGCAGCGCGAGGCCGAGCGGGAACGCGAGAGAAAGACCGTTCACGTCAACGAGTTCATCACCGTCAGCGAGCTCGCCGACATCCTGAAAGTGCCGGCGACGCAGATCGTCGGCTTCGCGTTCAAGAACCTCGGGCTCATGGTCACCATCAACCAGCGACTCGACTTCGACCAGATCGAGTTGATCGCCGGGGAGTTCGGCTTCCAGGCCGTTCGCGAGGAGGAGTACGCCGCCGACGCTGGTCAGCCGCAGGAAGCCGACCGGCCCGAAGACCTCATCTCGCGGCCGCCGATCGTCACGATCATGGGACACGTGGACCACGGGAAGACGTCGCTCCTGGACTACATTCGGAAAGCCAACGTGGTCGCGGGCGAAGCCGGTGGCATCACGCAGCACATCGGCGCCTACCACGTCACGTTGCCCGGCGGCAAACTGATCACGTTCCTCGACACGCCAGGCCACGAGGCGTTCACCGCCATGCGGGCCCGCGGCGCGCAGGTGACGGACATCGTCGTGCTCGTCGTGGCGGCGAATGACTCGGTCATGCCACAGACGATCGAGGCGATCTCGCACGCGAGGAATGCGGGCGTTCCGCTCATCGTCGCGATCAACAAGACCGACCTGCCCGATGCAAACCCGATGCGCGTCTCGCAGGATCTGTTGCAGCACGGCGTCGTGCTCGAGGCGTTCGGCGGCCAGGTCCTGTCCACACCGATCTCGGCGAAGAAGGGGACGAACGTCAGCGATCTCCTCGACCAGATCCTTCTGCAGGCCGAGATCCTCGACCTCAAGGCGAACCCGGGCCGCAACGCGAGCGGCACGGTCGTCGAAGCGCAGCTCGATCCCGGCAAGGGTCCCGTCGCCACAGTGCTCGTGCAGACCGGCACGTTGAAGGTCGGTGACGACTTCATCGTAGGCCTCTACTCCGGCCGCGTGCGCGCATTGCTCGATGAGCGCGGCAAGCAGGTGAAGCAGGCCGGCCCCGCGATTCCCGTCCAAGTGCTCGGCTTGACGGGCGTGCCCATGGCCGGTGACGAGTTCCGGGTCGTGGAGGACGCGACGCAGGCCCGCGAGATCGCTCAGCGGCGCGAGCGACTCGATCGCGAGGCGAAGAGCCGTCGCACGAGCAAGAGCGCGGTCACGCTCGAAGACTTCATGTCGCAGGCATCGGCCGGCGAAAAGCGCACGCTTCGCGTGCTCATCAAGGCCGACCAGGGTGGTCCCGCGGAGGCGCTTGCCGACGCGCTCGCGCAGCTGTCGAACGCCGAAGTGCAGGTGGAAGTCATTCACCGAGGCGTCGGCGCGGTGACGGAGAGCGACATCCTGCTCGCGCGAGCCGCGGGCGCGATCATCGTGGGCTTCCACGTGCGCCCGGACAACAACGCGCGCAACGCGGCGGAGCGCGAAGGCGTCGAGATCAAGCTTTACAAGGTCATCTACGATGCCGTCAACGACGTCCGCGCGGCGCTCGAGGGCATGCTCCGCCCGGAGGAGCGCGAAGTGGTCCTCGGCGAAGCCGAGGTGCGCCAGACCTTCAAGGCGCCAAAGGTCGGCGTGGTCGCCGGGTGCTACGTCCGCAATGGCACCATCACGCGCCAGGCGCGCGTGCGCGTCGTCCGCAACGGCATCGAGGTGTACGACGGCACGATCGGGTCGCTGCGCCGCTTCAAGGACGACGTCCGCGAGGTGAAGGAAGGGTACGAATGCGGTATCGCCATCGAGAACTTCAATGACATCAAGGTCGGTGATGTCATCGAGTGCTACCGCACCGAGGAAGTGGCGCGCACGCTGCAGGGCGACGCATCGAGCTGACGTCGCATCGAGTCGGAGCGGGGCCGGGACGCGCGCGCGTCCCGGTCCCGCATGTGTCTTCTGGCGAAGGAAGTCATCATGGCGTACGACAATCGTCGCCCAGACCGCGTTGCCGAAGCGATCCGCGAAGAGGTCGCGACCTTTCTCGCGGAAGGCGTGAAGGACCCTCGCGTCGTGGGCCTCGTGACCGTTACGGGGGTCGACGTGACTCGCGATCTCCGTCACGCGAAGGTCTACGTCAGTATCCTCGGCAGTGAATCGGAACGGGCGGCAACGCTCGACGGGCTCGCGAGCGTCGCGAGCCATCTCCGGTCGCGCATCGGCCGCGCGCTCCGGCTTCGGCTGGCTCCGGAGGTCAGTTTCAAGCTCGACGAGAGCGTCGCGCGCGCGGCGCGAATCGAGTCGCTGCTCGCGCAGATTCACGAGGAGCGGCGGAGCGACGACGCGCCGGCCACGGATGGATCGCCCGACGGCGGAGGGCCGAACGATTGACGGCGTGCTGCTGGTCGACAAGCCCCCGGGCATCACGTCGCACGATGTGGTGTCCGCGGCGCGTCGAGCCCTCGCGACGCGGCGCATCGGTCACGGGGGCACGCTCGACCCGTTCGCCACGGGATTGCTCGTGCTGCTGATCGGGCACGCAACGCGCCTGCTGCCGTACCTGGACGGCGAGCCGAAAGTGTACGAGGCGGTTGTCGCGTTCGGCGCCGAGACCGATACCGACGACGCGACCGGCGCGGTCGTGCGGACCGCGGACCTTCCCTCGGCTACCCGCGTCCGGGAAGCGCTCCGCGCGCTGACGGGCTCCATCGACCAGCTCCCCCCGGCTTACTCCGCGAAGCAGGTCGGCGGCCGCCGCGCGTACGACGCGGCCCGGCGCGGGGCGCCGCTCGCGCTCGAGCCGACGCGCGTCACGGTCCATGAGTGGCGGGTGGACGACCTCCAGGCGGATCGTCTCCGGGCAACGATCACGTGCGCCGGCGGAACGTACATCCGGGCGCTGGCTCGTGACCTCGGCCGCCTCTGCGACTCGGCGGCCCACCTCGAGGCACTGCGCCGCACGAGGAGTGGCGCGTTCCACATCGAGGACGCCGTGCCGCTCGAGGCATTGGAATCCGGGGCGGTCGAGGTGCGCCCGCCGCTCGCGGCAGTGTCGCAGTTGCCGACGGCGCGGCTCTCGGACGAGAACATCGTCCACGTTAGGCACGGCCGCGCGATTCCCGCGGGCACCGGTGCCGCCGCGGCGTCCGTCGCGATGATCGATGACCGCGGACGCCTGGTAGCGCTCGCGGAGCGGGACGGTGCGACGTGGCAACCGAGAGTGGTGCTCCCCGATGCATGATCCGGTGACTCGGCCCGCCGACTCCGGGCTGCCACCCAACGTTCGCGCGACCGTCGTCACCGTGGGGACCTTCGACGGAGTCCACCGCGGGCACCGTGACGTCCTCGACCGCCTCGCCACTCGGGCCGCTCAACTGAACCTCCGCAGCGTGCTCGTCACGTTCGAGCCACATCCGCTCGAGGTGGTCAACCCGGCGGCCGCTCCGTTGCTGCTCACCGTCGGCGAAGAGAAGCGCGAAGTGCTTGCCGAGTCGGGAATCGATTACCTCGCCGTACTGCCGTTCACCCCGACGCTCGCGCGGTACGGCGCCGAGCAGTTTGTGACGCACGTCCTTCGCGAGCGTTTCCGCATGGAGCACCTGCTCATGGGCCAC
>DASURJ010000566.1:0-3103 GCA_036280115.1 Gemmatimonadaceae bacterium | reverse complement strand
AGCATGCGCGCCACGCCCAGCCGCAGGCCGAGCTGGTAGAAGTACACGTCGCACGACTTCTCGATGGCTTGCCGAAGCGTGACGTCGCCGTGCCCTTTCTTCTCCCAGCAGCGGAAGTACCGGTTGCCGAAGGTGTAGCCTCCGGTGCATCCCTGCGGCATCCGGTCGTCGAGGCCCACCAGCCCGGCCTCGATGCCCATGATCGCGGTCGCGAGCTTGAACCCCGACCCCGGAGGGTAGAGTCCCTGGATGACCTTGTTGTAGAGTGGGCGGCGCGGATCATCGCGGAGTTGCGAGTAGTACTGCGTCGACACGCCGCCGATGAACCGATTGGGATCGAAGCTCGGTGCGCTGTGAATGGCGAGCACCGCACCGGTCTTCGGCTCCATCACCATGATGCCGCCCTGCAGCGTATCGCCGAACACGGACGCCGCGAACCGCTGGAGATCGAGATCGATGTTCGTGTAGAGCGGATCCGGTGACTCCGGCGGAATGTCGCCGCGTCCACCCGCCTCGCCGACGACGCGACCTCGGGCGTCGACCTCGACGAAATGCGTCCCCTCTTTCCCCCGAAGCTGCGCCTCGTACTGGCGCTCGAGCCCCGCCTTGCCGATCTCCTGTCCCGACTTGTAGCCGGCATACTGCCGCGAGTTGAGCTCCGACTCGGTGATCTCACCCGTGTAGCCGACGAACGACGCGACGACCTCCTTGTCCGGATAGTACCGCTTCGGTGCGGCCTGGATGATGAGGCCAGGATAGTCGACCCGATGCTCTTCGAGGACGGACACGACGTCGAAGCTCGCGTCGGCGAGCACGACGGTCGGCCGGTTAGGCGCCTGGCGGAAACGACGGACCGCTGCCTCGATCTGCTCGGGCGTTAGGTTGATGACCGCCGCCAGTCCGCGAAGGGCGACACGAAGGGAGTCCGACGTCTTCGCGAGGATCGAGACCGAATACCCGGGAAGGTTCTCGGCGATGACCGCCCCGTTCCGGTCGTAGATGATGCCGCGAGGCGCGGGCAGCGGGACCTCGCGCAGCCGGTTTGTCTCGGACTGCAGCCGGTACTGCCCGTGCTGCAGCACTTGCGTCCGGAAGAACGCCGAGGCGAGGAGCGCGAACGCCCCCGTCAGGATGAAGGTCGCCGTTCGTCCGCGTCGCGCGACGTCGTTCGGATGAAAGCTCATGCGGCCTGCGGCTCCAGAACCGGTCGCAGCATCAGCAGCAACACCACCCCCGCCACGGCTGTAATCGCCGCGGAGAGCGGGGACCAGAGAAGAAGCTGTGTGGCGAGCTCGACGCCCTGCATTCGCCGCTCAGCCGTGACGTAGACGATGTCGAACGCCCACTTGCCGACGAAGAAGAAGAAGCCGTGCAGCACGACGTTGTCGGCGAAGAACACGGCCTTGAGCCACGACGCCGCGGCGCCGACGCCCGTCATCGCGAGCGCGCCGGCCCCGAACGCACTCGGCGTGAGCGAGTCGGCGACCAGCCCGGTCAGGAAACCGATGAGTGCGGCAGCGCCGGGCCGAACACGCACCGCCGAGAGAAGCACGGCAATGACGAGGAAATCGACCGGTGTTCGCCAGCCCAACAGTGGTCGCACGGTGTAGTGCAGCAGCACGAGCAGAAGGAACGCGATGATCGCGCGCGCCGTTCGCGTCCAGTTCATGGACGGCCCCCTGGCCTCGGCACCGCCGGGGCAGGTTGCGCCGGGCGCGGTCGCGTCGTGTCAGCCGGCGCCGCGCGCGCGACAGAATCCGCGGCGCGGCGCGCTGCGGCGGCCTCGACGGCGCGAATCGAATCTGTCGCTTCACGGCGCGCGATCGAGTCGCCGGCCGCGGCGATGCGCCGAGCTGCTGAATCGGCACTGATCGTCGAGCGCCAGATCGATTCCAGCGATTGCCCCTCGATGCGCTTCGGAAGAAGAACGATGACGTTCGAGACGTCCGGTGGCCGGACGGCCGGGCGAATCAGGTAGGTTCGCGCCCACCCTTCGGACGTCTGCAGTTCGCCGAGCACTGTGCCGACGGGAATCCCGGCCGGGTAGACGCCGCCGAGCCCCGATGTGACGATGGGTGTGCCGGGCTTCAGCGCCGAACGGAATGCGACCCCACGCAGCTCGAGCAGGTACCGCTCCGGCGGAATGGCCTCGCCGGATCGCGACTCGGAGAGGTGCGGATAGACGATACCGTACGCGCTGCGATCCGCCGACATCGCGCTCGCGGCGAAGTCGCGGTGCGTCCAGAGAATCGCGATACTCTGGTTGGGATCGACCGAGAGCACCATTCCGACAAGCCCTTCGGGGGCGACGACTGGCGTTTTCGCCTCGACTCCCGCGTTAGAGCCGACGGTCAACATCCGTTGATGGTCCTCGCCGATCGCAAACCCACGCAGCGCTTCGGCCGACACGAAGCCCCATTGGAGCCGGCGTCCGAGGCCGAGCATCGCGCGGAGTCGCTCGTTTTCGGACTCGAGTCGCGCGAGCTGCATGTTGCGCAGCGATACGCTGTCGAGGCGGCTAGTCGTGGCCTCGCGCGAGAGGAAGGCGGAGCGCCCGCGTTCCGCCTGCTGTTGCAGGGACACGAGCGGCGCGACGACGGTGCGTCGGAGTCCACCGGCGATGGCTTCGCGCAGATTGAGCGGGAGCACCGTTGCCAGGAGGGCCATCGCGCAACAGGCCACCAGGAGCACGGTGTCCACGCGAGTGCCGGACCGCACGGCGCGAGCCACAGGCTGCCTCAGCTACTGAGGACGGACCAGTATTTTTCTTCGTCGTCGAGAATCCGCCCGGTGCCGCGCACGACGCAGGTCAGCGGATCCTCGTCGACGTGAATGGGCAGCCCAGTCTCCTGCGCCAGCATGAGATCGAGGCCGCGAATGAGCGCGCCGCCTCCGGTCATGACAATGCCGCGGTCGACGATGTCGCTCGCCAACTCGGGCGGCGTGATCTCGAGTGCGCGACGGACGGCGTCCACGATCTGCTGAATGGGTTCCTGTACGGCTTCGCGGATCTCACTGGAGTGAACGCGCACGGTCTTCGGGATGCCCGACACGAGGTCGCGCCCCTTGACGTCCATCTCCCGCTCCTCGCCAACGGGCGCGG
>DASURJ010000565.1:0-5443 GCA_036280115.1 Gemmatimonadaceae bacterium | reverse complement strand
CAGCGCCAGCGAACCACTCACGCTCGGGTCAACGGTCGAAGCCGCGGTGATCGACGCGGTGCCGTCCGTGACGGCCGTGACCTTACCGGTGTTGTCGACCGTCGCAACCGCCTGGTTGCTCGAGGTCCACGTGACCGTGCGCGCAACGCCAGGATCCGCGTCGACCTGCGCGCTCGCCTGGAGGAAGTCGCCTGGCTTGATGATGGCGTTGGACGGTGAAACGGTCACCTGGTTGACGCCGGAGCCGGTGACGGTGATCAGCGCGCTCGCCTTCGCGTCGCCGTCCGCGTTCGACGTCGCGGTGATCGTTGCCGACCCAATCGCGACCGCGGTGACCTTACCATTGCCGTCGACCGTGGCCTTCGCCTGGTCGCTCGACGACCACGTCACGGTCTTGTCCGCGACGTCGCCGGTGACTGCAGCCGTGAGCGTGACCGACTCACCAACGCGAAGGCTGGCATTGCCGGGCGTCACGGTTACCGTCGTCGGCGTACTGACGGTTACGTCGTCACCGCAACCAGCGAGCACGCCCGCGAAGGCGAGTGCGCCGGCCATGGCTAACGACCGCGTGAGTTTTTGCATCCCTTTCCCCCTTTGAGAGTTCTGCTGCAACTGCTGTGGACTACGAACGTGCAAGGTGCTTCGGACAAAAGAACTCCTTCAGCGGACAGCATGGACGGGAGCAGCGACTAAGCTGCGTTCCCGTCGACCCTTCCACTTCAGGTTCGACGACGGCCGATACGACCGACCGCCATCGCGTCACGTGCAATGACCCTCGTCTTTCCAGTCGCGTCACTTTCCCAGCGACGCATTTCGCAAGTCACCAATCGACGTTGACCGGAAACACGATTGCGGCCCCAGACGTGGCAGCCGCAGCGCGCGACAGTATAGACGGACCTGGTGGAACGGTCAAGACAACCGATTCGTGCGGCATAACGTGTAGCGCCTTTCGCCAGCGATAGATACGCATCACTCACCTAACAACTTGGCGACCGGTAACTCCCAGATTGACCGGTTACAGGCAACCGGTCGGACCACCTGGAGAACTTCCGCGCTTCACGTGCATCCGCCCGAATTGAGCAAGCACGTTCCGTCGATCACACCAACGCCGCGCGTCTCCCACGTGTCGACGAAGCGACCGGACCCGGGCCGCGGCCCAATCGCCTCCCCCTCAAGTCGTTTCGAGTCGAAGCGAGCCGACACGCGGGAAGACACGGACTGCCATCCGAGTGGCGCGCGAGAACGTACGACGGCGTCGCCGCACCTCCTACGGGACGTCACCGGACAACTTGTCCGGTATTCCGCACTCTTCATGGCACATTGTGACGAGCACACCCCGAAACCGGTAACGAAAGCGGGAAAATTCGTCCGATGCTGATGTCATTCCGAGCGAAGTGCGCCGGAGGCCGCGGAGTCGAGGAATCGCGAGGTGTCATTCCGAGCGAAGCGAGGAATCGCGGTCCTCCCGGAAGGGGCCCCTTCTGCCGGGAGGAGCGTGATTCCTCGACTCCGGCGCCTGACGGCGCCTGCGCTCGGGAATGACAGGTGTCCGAAAAAACACCGGCATTCTCCGCCACCTCGCGTATATTCCGCCCCATGGCGGACACGCGGGTCTACGAGGGACAAAGCGCCGAGGAACGGGCCGAGTCGGTGAGAGGGCGAGGGCGCGACCTCGCCGCGGAGCTCAACCCCGAGCAGGCCGCGGCAGCGACGTTCGGCAACGGCCCGCTCCTCATCATCGCCGGCGCCGGGACCGGCAAGACGCGAACGCTGATCTACCGCGTCGCCCATCTCATAGAATGCGGGGTTCGGCCGGAGCGCATTCTCCTCCTCACCTTCACCCGTCGCGCCGCCCAGGAAATGCTGGCGCGGGCCGAACGCCTCGTCGGCGGGGCGTCTCGCGGGGTCCAGGGCGGAACGTTTCACGCGACCGCGCACCGGCTCCTCAGGAAATACGGCGCCGCGGCCGGCGTGCCGAATGACTTCACGATCATGGACCAGGGCGACGCCGAAGATCTCATGCAGCTCGCCCGGGCCCAACTCGGCTACGCGGAGTCCAAGAAGCGGTTCCCCAAGAAAGAGACGCTGCACTACGTCTACTCGCGCCACATCAACACCGAGATCCCGGTCGACGACATCCTGCGCGACGAGTACTCGCAGTTCGTCGACTATCACGAGGATTTCCTTCGGATTTTCGCCGACTACACACGCCGGAAGGCAGAGCGGAACCTCGTCGATTACGACGACCTCCTGCTCTTCTGGGCGACGATGCTCGAGGCGGCGCCGCCCATCGCCGACCGAATCGGGGCACTTCATGACCACATCCTGGTGGATGAGTACCAGGACACGAACGTGCTCCAGGCGCGCATCCTCCGCGGGATGTGCAGACGGCACAACAACATCACGGTGGTCGGCGACGACGCACAGAGCATCTACTCGTTCCGCGGCGCGAGCTTCCGGAACATCCTCGATTTCCCCCGCCAGTTCCCCGGCGCCACGCTCGTTGCGTTGGAGCAGAACTACCGCTCGACCCAACCCATCCTCGACGCGAGCAACGCGCTCATCTCGCGCGCGGCGGAGCGCTACACCAAGACGCTCTGGACCAAGCGGTCTGGCGGCGAGAAGCCATGGCTCGTGACGACACAGGACGAGCAGCAGCAGACCCGGTTCGTCGTCGAGCGGATCCTCGAGCTCCACGAGAACGGCACCCCGCTGAGTGAGATGGCGGTGCTGTTCCGCGCCGGCTACATGTCGGCCGACCTCGAGATCGAGCTCACGGCGCGGAACATTCCGTTCGAGAAGTGGGGCGGGCTCAAGTTCCTGGAGGCGGCGCACGTGAAGGACGTGCTCGCGTTCCTCCGGATTCTCGAGAACCCGCGCGATGAGGTGAGCTGGTATCGGATCCTGATGCTGCTGCCCGGCATCGGCGACGTCACGGCGCGCGCGGCGATCGACACCATGGCGCAGATGGCGTGGGACTCGCGCGCGTTCGGCCAGTACCGCGCGCCGGCCCGTGCGCGCGAGGCGCACGGCCAGCTCGTGGCACTGCTCGACCAGCTCCGCTCGACCGCGGTGCTCGACGTGACGTCGGTGGCCGCGGACATCGCCCGCGTCAGGCAGCTCTACGACGACCTGTTGCGCGAGAAGTATGATCGCGTGGAGCCTCGCCTCGCAGACCTCGATCAGCTGCAGCAGATCGCCGGCGGCTACCCGAGCCGTGAGGCGTTCCTCTCCGCGCTCGCGCTCGAGCCGCCGCAGGCAACGCAGGACCTCGCCGGCGGTTCGGATGAAGAACGCGACGTGCTCACGCTCAGCACCGCGCACAGCGCGAAGGGCAAGGAGTGGGACGCGGTGTTCGTGATCTGGGCGGCCGATGGCTGGTTTCCCATGGCGCGCGCGATCAACGATGACGATGAGCTCGAGGAGGAACGCCGGCTCATGTACGTCGCCCTAACGAGAGCCCGAAATCATCTCGCGGTGACGTGCCCGCTCAACTCCTACTCGACGCGCCGTGGTGCGGACTACTCGATCGATCAGCTCTCCCGTTTCCTCGACCGCGGGGTTCGGGAGAAGATGGAGCGCGTCGTTCCGCGGATGGACGGGAGCGTTGAAGCTGACCCCGAGCCCCCGCCGGCGGCGAAGATCGATCTCCGGGCACTCTTGCGCGGTCGCTTCGGGGCCTAACGATATTCACTGCCGTTCAAGGTCGCCTGGATTTCACGCGAGCAATCCCTATCGCCCGACACGGTTGCTATTGAACAGCAGGAGGGGGATGAACGGGATGAACCGGATGACGAAGATGACTCGGGCGGCAGCAGCGCTCTTCTCTCGAGCGGCCTGATTGAAGGAGGGGAACGGCTGTCGGGGAAGGTAGCGTCCCGGGCGGCGGTTCCCCTCTTCCTTTCAGGCCGCTTGCGCGACCGACTTCGCCGCCGTCCGAGTCATCTTCGTCATCCCGTCCATCCTGTCCATCCCCGTCCTGCCTTTCCCCACTTGGACCGGTCGAGAGGTGAACGCGCCGGTAGGGGTCGGCGTCCTAGATCATCCTGCCATCGCATCGGCGTTGGAATGGTTCGTTAGGACTCTGACCCCTTATTCATCCACCGATTCCCGACATCCGGCCGTTTCGGCCCCGTCCGCGTCATCGCCGTTTCGACCGGCCCGCACGCGCCGGGCTAGAAGCGCGGGAGCCGTCCTCCGCGACCCCTTCCACGTTCGCTCCTTCCGTCCTCCGCGCTCGGCACGATGGCACGATAACGCCTACCGGCCGCGATGAATGGATGATATTCGCATCTGACCCCGATTAGGGTTCGCCGAGCCAGGACTTCACGGCGGCGTACGGATCGTCCGCATCCTTCGCGAGCGCGACGACGCGCTCGATCGTCAGGCGGAGGTTGCGGCCCTCGCGCTCCCACACACGATCGAACAGCTCGAGATCGGTCAGGTAGATCCGGCGCGCGAGCAGCGACGCGTTGTTGTCGATCCGGATGCGGGCGACACGCTGCGGCGAGACTGTCGTTAGGCGCGGAGCGACGTCGCGCAACAAATGTTCTCGCGCGCGGGCGTACACGGTTTCGCGCACGGCCAGCCGCGTCGCCCGCGCCGAGTCGCCGGGGTGTGCCTTGTACGCCGAGTCGAGGGCGCGGTACGTGGACGCCCAGAACGCGCCCATCAGCTTGTCGTCCTGCCAGTCGGCATCGGCCCAGGCCGCGGCCGCCGAGTCGCCGCGGCTTCGGAAGAACATCGCCGCCCCGCGCGCGCCCACGAAGTTCGCGAACGACTCGTTGAACACCGCCTCGCCGGCCTTGTAGAACGTGTTGTGCGTGACCTCGTGGATGACCGTGTTCGCGAGATTGATCGAGTCGAGCCGCAGCGTGGTGGAGAGCAGCGGGTCGTTGAACCAGCCTAACGTGCTGAACGCCGCCGAGGGGCGGACGTAGGTGTCGTAGCCGCGCTGCTCGAGGTCGCGTGCGAGCTCCAGCGCGTCGGAGAAATCGAAGAAGCCCTTGTACGGCACCCGCCCCACGATCGGGAACCACCACGTGTACGGCTCGAGGCGATCCCGATACGCCGCGGAGACAACCAGCACGAGCGTGTCGCGCTCGAGATGGGAATACGTGGTGAAGCTCTCGCCGGTCCGGAGGCCGAGCGAGTCGGCGGCGAAACCGCGAGCGGCGAGGACGAGACGGAGCCGTGCCCGCGTGGCCGGATCCGTCTGCTCATCCTCGACGAGCCGCACGATCTGTCGTCGGCCAGCCAGGATCTTCGCCTCCTCCCACCCCGCTCGGCTCAGGTAGCAGCCCGTGGGCGTGAGTAGGAAGCAGATCAGAGCAGCGAGAGCGATCTGAGCCACACGGCGACCAAGACGGCGTGAGCGCGAAGCGGGCGGGGCTGATTGGCTTCGTCTAAGATACGTTCTGACAATCACTTGAAAGGATGCGAG
>DASURJ010000564.1:0-13596 GCA_036280115.1 Gemmatimonadaceae bacterium | reverse complement strand
CAGATCGCCGATCGGCGTCGGCGGGGCGAAGTTCTCGCGGGTGCGGTCGAGCGACCGCACCGGCAGCAGCCGGCCATCCGCCGCGACCACGCGGGCGGCGACGCTCGACGTGATGCCGTTGCGCGCCATCGTTCCCGCGGCGCCCGACCGGTCACGTGGCTCGCGCTCGTCGAGACGCGCCGCGACGGCGGGAAACTCGCGTGCGAAGCGCTGCCAATCCGCGACGAACACCGGTTGCAGGGACGACGATGGTGCGCCGCTACGCTGGCTCGCGTGCAAGAGCACCCAGCCGGCGCTCGCCTGCGTGATGGAACCGTCGCCCCACGCGAATGCTACCGGTGCGAGGCCCAACGCCGCCGCTCTGCGCGCGGCCGTAACAGCCCAGTGATCGCCCGCGAGGATGGGCGACGCGAACGCCGGACGACTCTGCGCCGCCGCCCGGCTACCTACCGCCATCAACGTGGCCGTGATCAGCGCCGTGACGACGCGCCCGGCGTGAAGGTTCTGCACGAAACGAAGGTGCCGATGAAGCAACAATGGCCTGGGGCGAACGAGCCCCAACTGGATACGGTAAGATGAACCTCGGTGCCGCGCCAAGCGTCACGGTCGCCCGACTGCCGGGCTCGGCAGGCGTTCGCGCGTGGGCTACGGCGGCGCTTATCACGACGATCGTCGTGACCTCGTTCATGAGCGCGGTGACGATGACCGGTGCCATCGTCGCCGACGATGCCGGGACGACGCCGAAACTGTACCACGCTGCCCTGCTCGTTGCCGGGGCGGTGATGGCGTTGCGCGGACGAGTCGCGCGGCCGCGCGCCGAGCTGCTGCTCTACTTCGGCATCACGATCGGCACGTCGCTCCTCGCGTACGGCGTGCACGAGCCGCGTGTGGCCGTATTGAAGCTGGTCATCGCGCTCTACGTCGCGCTCGTCGCGGCGAGCGTCGGGCGGGTCGCGGGCCCGGCCCTCATTCTACGGGCGTGTCGCATCGGCGCCGTCATGTTCCTGGTCGCGGTCACGGCGAAGAACACGCAGCACGTTCCCGCGTTTCTCGCGTTTCTCGTGAGCCCGTTAGGCCACCCCGATGTTCCGTCGCTCGCCGGCGGTGGCCTCAATCTCGAGGCGACGTGGCTCGCCCTCGCGTCGATCTTCCTCATCGGGACCACGATCTTCGTGCCGTACGTGCTCGCGGCCTCGGCGACGAGCGCGCTCTACGCGAGCCGCGCGGGGATAGTCGTGGCGGCCATGGCGATCGTCGCTGCCCTGTTCCATGCATGGGGGGCGGTGCGTCTGCGGCGCCTCGGGGTGAGTGTCGTGGCACCGTCACGGCTCGCTCGCCGAATTGCCGGCGTCACCGTTGCCACCGCGGCGATCGGTGCGTTAGGCGTCGCCACGGTGGCAGTGCGTCAGCAGGGGGACGTGGCGTACGTCGCCCAGCGGTTCGCCGCGATTGGCGGTGAGCCGGGATCCATGGGCCGTCTGACGTTGTGGGAGGGTGGGCTTCACGTCTTTGCCGAGTATCCGCTCGGCGTCGGAGTCGGAAATGCCGTGCCGACGCTGCGCCGCGTGCTGGGCGTCGACGTTCCCGAAGACAACCTGCACAACATCTACCTGCAGCACGCGGTCGAAACCGGTGTGCCGGGGCTGATCGCGTTGCTCGTGTTCGCCGTGATGGTCGCCCGGCGGGCGATCGCGAGCCGATTCCAGGATCACCTGCTCCTGTTCGTCTGCGGGTACCTCGTGGCGGGCGCGATCCAGTTCACGGGCGTGGACGCGATCTTCTGGCTCGCGTACGGAATGCAGTCGGGGGCGGGCGGAGGTGGTGACCATGGCTGAGCGAACCGTCGCGCGGCATGGGTCGCCACGGGGGACCGTTGCCGTGCTGGTGCCGGTCTTCAACGATCATGGGCGGCTCGCGAGCACACTCGCGTCGCTCGTTGGCCAGGGCGTCCCGGTGGTCGCGGTGCTGGTCGATGACGGAAGTGCCGTTCCGCTGACGGTCGATGCGGGCGGCTACGATTTCGATGTCGTGGTGCTACGGCACGACGCGAATCGCGGCATCGAGCACGCGCTCAACACGGGACTCGAGTTCATCAGGCACCACGGATACGAGTACGTCGCTCGTCTCGACAACGGCGACCGCTGTGTCCCCGGACGCCTCGCTGCCCAGCGGGCATTGCTCGACTCGAACCCCTCGATCCACCTCGTTGGGGCGGCTGTCGAGTGGCGCGACGATGCGGGACGCGTTCGGTTCCGCCGCGTTTTCCCCACCGTGCACGACGATATCGTTCGCGCGCTGCACCACACGACGGTGCTCATTCATCCCGCCGTGATGTTCCGAACGAGCGTGGTGGACTCGGTGGGCATGTACTCGACGCGATTCCCGGCGGCCGAGGACTACGAGTTCTTCTTCCGCATCGCGCGCCGTCACCGAGTGGCCAACCTGCCGGATACGCTTCTGGTGACTCGCTACGACCCCGCGGGCGTGTCGATGCGACGGCGTCGCACGCAGCTTCGGAGCACGCTCCGCGTTCAGCTCGCGCAGTTCCGCCCCGGCGTGTGGGAGAGTTACTACGGCGTTGGCAAGACGCTGGCGCGATTCCTCGTTCCGTACTCGTGGATCACGGCGGCGAAAGCAGCGCGAGGCCGCCGAAGCGCGGTGGTGCCGGCATGAGTGGGCCAATGCGCGTCGTGCTCGTGTCCGAGGCCGCCGGCGGTGGTGTCGGAAAGCACGTGCTCGATCTGGCGGAGCATCTGCCGCGTCGTGGGTTCGAGGTGTTACTCGTGCACTCGACATCGCGGATCGAGGAGGACTTTCGCGTCCGGGTGGCGAGAAACTGCGAACACGGGTACCAGGTCGCGCGCGTAGACGTCGATCGCGCGCCCGGCCCGCGCGACGCGATCGGCACATGGCAACTGCGCCGCGTCGTTCGCGAGTTCGGGGGCGCAGACGTCCTCCACGGCCACAGTGCGAAGGGCGGGGCACTCGCCCGACTCGCCCGGTGGGGGCGTGCACGGCGCGTGTTCTACACGCCGCACGCGTTCTACACACAGGCGCCGACGCTCTCCGCGATGTCCAGGCGAATCTTCGCACTGGCGGAGTACGGCCTGTCGTTCGCGACCGACCGGCTCATCGCCACGTCCAACGACGAGGCGCGTCTCGCGCGGTCGCTCGGCATCCCGGAGCGCAAGGTGACGGTGGTGGAGAACGGGATCGAGATCCGGAGCGACGCCGAGCTGGCGAGTGTCCGGGCCGCCGTCCGCCGCGCGTTAGGCATCGGCGACGAGGAAGTGCTGGTGGGGTTCGTCGGACGGCTCGTGCCGCAGAAAGCGCCGGTCAAGGCGGTCGAGGTCTTCCAGCGGCTCGCGCAGGACTCGCCGAACGCCCGGTTTCTCCTCGTCGGCGACGGCCCCGAGGCGCCCGCGGTGTCGCAGGCGATCGGTGGCGACCGAGAACACGCATTGCGCGTGCACTGGCTGCGGACGGGCGTTGGCCGCGACCTCGTGCCCGCAATGGACGTGCTCGTCGTGACGAGCCACTACGAGGGATTCCCCTACGTGATGCTCGAGGCCCTCGACGCCGGCTGCGCGATCGTAACCACGTCGGTCGGCGGTGCGGCAGACTGCGTCATCAACGGCCGCAACGGCGTGATCGTGGAAAGCGCGAGCGCCGACGCGCTCGCGAGCGCTGTGCGCGGCTTCGTCAACTGCCCCGAGCGGCTCTCCGCCGCGCGCGGAGCCTCACGCGCGCAGGCCCGCCGTTTCGAGATCGGGCGAATGCTCGACAGACTCACGACTCTCTATCGGAGTGACACTCGTGATGCCGCGTGACGGCTCGATCATGACCTACCGCCCACCGGACCCCGAGCTGCCCATCGGTGCGCTCGTGCGGCCGTACCGGCGCCGGTGGCGCCTGGTGCTCGCGATCTGTGTGGGTGCCTGGCTCGCCGCATTGCTCGTTGCGCTGATTCCCGCGCGCCGGTACACGGCGTCGGTGGTGCTGGCGGCGGTGCCTAACACGAGAAACGCGTCGCTGACGGGAGGGCTGACCGCGCTGCTGGGCTCCGCACAGCTCGGCGGCATTCAGTCCACGCCGTACTTCATCGCGAAGCTGCTCTTACTCCGCAGCGTGGTGACGGAAGTGGCCGGCGAGCGCCTGGCAGACCCGCGCGGCGGCACGGTGATCGAGCGGGTGCTGCAGGAGCCGGCAGCCGAGATCAGGCCGACGCGGGTGGAGCCGGCGATGCGCGACATCCTGTCGGCCGAAGTGGACAAGCAGACAGGGCTCATCACGCTCCGGGCCCGTCACACGGACAGCGCGGTCGTCCGGCACGTCGCGAACCGGCTCGTCGAGACGGCGAGCAACACGTTCATGCGCGTGAGCCGCGCGCAGGCAACGAGCCAGCGCGTCGCCCAGGCGGCTCGCGTGGACAGCGCCCGTAATCAGCTCCGGCGCGCGGAGGGGCGTCTGCTCGCGTTCCAGTCGGCGAATCGCGCGTACACGCCGTTCTCCCCGGCCTCGATCTCGAAGCAGCAACTCGAGCGCGAGGTGTCGAACGCGCAAACGGTCTACACTCAGGCGCGCACGGATTACGAGGCCGCGGCGGCGCGCGAGCTCGAGGAAACGCCGGCGGTCGTCATCGTGGACCCGATTCCGCAGCGGCTGCTCACGGACCCATTGCGAATTCCGCTCAAGCTCGTGCTCGCGACGGCGCTCGGTCTCCTGGTGGCGACGATCGTGCTCCTGATTCGTGGGGACTTCTCGCGCGAGAGGACGATGCTCGCCGACGGGGCGTCGGAGAACGGCACGTTGGGGCAGCGCCCGCCGCGCTACGCTCCGGAACCGGTTCGACACGCCGATACCGCGACGCGTGAAGCCGTACTGACGCGAGACGCGGGAGATTAACGGTTGCTGATTGGGGGACGGCAGGCCGGGATGCACCGTCCCCGGGGGCCGTTCCCCCTTCTATTCTCCTGCTGTTCCGCTTTCCCCGTCCGAGCATCGGGCGCCGACACGCATCGCGACCGGTCGAGGTGGGGAAACGGCAGGACAGGGATGGACAGGATTCACAGGAGACCCAAGATGACTCGAGCGGCAGCAGCGTTGGTCGCTCGAGCGGCCTGAAAGACAGAGGGGGAACGGTCGCCCGGGACGCTGCCGTCTCGAAGAGCGGTTCTCCTCATCGCTTTGGCCCTTGCGCGATCAACGGTCTGTCGCATGGATCGATCCACAGGATCCGTCTCATCCGCCCGATCCGTATCCCCCTGCCGACGCCGCCGGCCGGTGACCGGAGTCGTACGCGGTCGCCGCGAAGCCAGCCTGATAACTTCGACAACGAAAATCGGAATCAGAGCAACGGCGTGATCTGATCGGCGAACCACTCCGCCACGCGTCGCGTCCACGGCCGCTTGCGGAACGTCGCGAGATCGATCGCCCTCGAATAGCGCAGGTCGTCGCGAAAGACGTCTTCCATCCGCCTCCCCGCGGCCGAGTCGAGCACCATCAGCGTGGACTCGTCGTTCAACGAGAGCGATCGGTTGTCGAAGTTCATCGTCCCGACGGAAACCCACATGCCGTCCACCACGAACGTCTTGGCGTGGAGCGTGGTGGGTTGGTACTCGTACACGCGGACGCCGGCCGACAGCAGTCTCTCGTAGCGCGCGTGCGCGGCCAGCCGAGTCATGCGGATGTCCGTCAGCGGCCCGCCGACGAGGATGCGGACATCGACTCCGCGACGCGCCGCTCGAGCGAGCATCTCCACGAAGTTGTTGTCCGGCGCGAAGTACGCGTTCGTGATCCAGAGGCGCTCGCGCGCTCCGGCGATCGAGAGCGCGAGATACCGCTCTGCCGCCGTGCTCCCCAATGTCGGGGCCGTGAAGAGGAGGCCGGCGAGCGCCACGCCCTCGTCATGGGTGTTGGCCGTGGCGCGCGCGGTCAACAACTCCCCCGTGGCCTCGGACCACGCCGCGATGAACGCGGCCGCGAGTTGCAGCACCGCCGGCCCCTCGAACCGCACGTTCGTCTCGCGCCACTCGTTAGGTCTCCTGCCGGCCCCGAGCCACTTGTCATCGATGCCGAACCCGCCCGTCCAGCCAACATCCCCATCGATGACGATGCCGCGCACGTGCGAGCGGTTCTGAATGATCCACAGGTTTCGGAACCGCAGCGGGCGGAACGGCACGGCATGCACGCCCGCCGTCCGGAGCCGGTCGAGGTATGCGTCCGGGACGGTGAACCCGAAGGCGTCGTAGAGCAGGTATACCGCCACCCCAGCGCGCGCACGGTCGATGAGAATGGCGGCCAGCGTGTCCGCCACCGCGCCCGCGCCGGCGTAATACATCTGCACCGTAATGATGGTTCGCGCCGCCCGGAGATCTGCCCACAGCCTCGGGTACGTGCCGTCGCCGTCGAGCGCGAGCTCCACCCGGTTGCCAGCCACGAGCGGCGCGCCCGTCAGAAGCGCGACCGCGAGCGGGAAAACCGATTCCGAGGGAGCGACCGGAGGGTTCTCGGCGCTGACGCTCCGAACATGTCGAACCGCCGTACCGCGCGTGATGAACAGGATACCGATGGTGGCCGTCACGAGCACGAGCGCACCGGCGACCCAGCGGATCACGCGCACGAGAACGCGTCGCGCACGCGCAGGACGTCGCTTCTGCCCAGGAGCGATGTCCGAGCCGTCGCTCGGCGTCGCATCGCTGGCCGTCGGCAGACTCGTCACGGCTGACGTTCAGGGATGGGACGCGCGCCCGAAACGGCGCATCACGAGCTTCTGTGCCTCGCGAAGCCAGAACACCGAGCTCGCCGCGAACGCGCATCGACCCCAGTCCACGACGCTCAGCGGAACGGTTCCAAACGCCTGCTGCATCGCGGGAACGTAGAGCACGAGAAACTGCAGCGAGAGCGATAGCGCCATCGCGCCCCACAGCCAGTGGTTGGCGAAGAGCCCGACGAACGCGCTCTCGTCATCCGAACGCGAGTTGAAGACGTTGAACAGCTGGAACAGCATCAGCGTCGTGAAGGCCATCGTCTGGCCGTACTGAAGGCTGCCGGTGCCCGGGATCAAGCCACCGGGCAGGGAGGCATCGAGGACGAGCAGCGTTCCGGCGGCCATGATCGCGCCGCCGATGAGGATGCTCGACCACATGCGCCGCGTGATGACGCCTTCACCCGGCGGGCGAGGCGGCCGGTGCATGAGTCCCTCGTCCGGAGGATCGATGCCGAGCGCGAGTGCCGGGGCGCCGTCCGTCACGAGATTGATCCAGAGGATCTGCGTTGCGAGCAGCGGCAGGGCGACGCCGCTCCCGGCTTCCGGGACGAGCCCGATGCGATCGGCGAGCAGCACGCCGAAGAACATCGTCAGCACCTCCCCCATGTTCGACGACAGCAGGTAGCGCAGGAACTTCCGGATGTTCGCGAAGATGCCGCGCCCTTCCTCCACCGCGGCCACGATCGACGCGAAGTTGTCGTCCGCGAGCACGATGTCCGCGGCCTCCTTCGACACGTCGGTGCCGGTAATGCCCATGGCGACGCCGATGTCCGCCGACTTGAGCGCCGGGGCGTCATTGACGCCATCGCCGGTCATCGCGACGACGGCACCGTGATGTCGCAGCGCCGACACGAGCCGCAGCTTGTGCTCCGGGTTCACGCGCGCGTACACCGACACGTCGCGCACCGTGCGAGCGAGGGTCGCGTCATCCATCGCGTCGAGCTCGGCGCCGGTGACGGCCCGACCGTCGGTCGTGATCCCGAGCTCGCGCGCGATGACGGAGGCAGTACGCGGATGGTCACCGGTGATCATCAACGGCCGGATCCCGGCCGTTCGCGCCCGGGCGACTGCGTCCTTCGCCTCGGCGCGCGGCGGATCGATCATGCCGATGAGCCCCGCGAACACGAGGTCATGCTCGATCTCGGGGTCGACTTTCCCTCCGTCACTGCGCGTAACGCTATCGTCCGGAAGCCAGTGGGCCGCGACGCCGAGGGTTCGCAGTGCGTCGTCGGCGAGCGCCTCGTTCGCGCGCAGGATCTCGTTGCGACGCTCGGCCGTGAGCGGCCGATACTCCGTTCCCACGAGCTCGTGGGTGCACCGCGCGAGCAGTACGTCGGGCGCGCCCTTGCTGAACACGATCAGGCGCTCCGCCTCGATGTCGCGATGGACCGTGCTCATGAGCTTGCGCTCCGACGAGAACGGCACTTCGGCCACGCGCGGAAGGCGCTGATCGAGCGTTTCGGGGCCGATCCCAAGCTTCCGGGCCGCAACGAGGAGCGCGCCTTCGGTCGGGTCGCCCTGCACGGCCCATCGGCCGTCGTGTTGCCGGATCTCGGCGTTGTTCGCCCGGTCGGCGACCGCGAGCGCCCGCTCGAGCTCCGTCGCGAGGGCACCCTCGATCGCGCCGCCGTTTTCCGCCCGGACCTCGCCCTGTGGCGCGTAACCGGTCCCGCTGAAGGACACGCGGCCGCTCGCCGTCACCACGGTGCGGACGGTCATCTCGTTCTTCGTGAGCGTCCCCGTCTTGTCGGACGCGACCACGCTCGCCGAGCCTAACGTTTCGACCGCTGCCAGATGGCGGACGATCGCGTTGCGGCGTGCCATGCGCTGGACGCCAATGGACAGCACGGCTGTCACGACCGCGGGCAGCCCTTCCGGGACCGCCGCGACGGCGAGCGCCACGCCGAGAATCAGCACGTCCACGATCGCGGAAAAGCCGCGGACGTCCTCGACGATGATGATCGTCGCGATCATCACGACGGCGATGGCGATGACGATGCCGCCGAGGATCTTGCCGGTGCGGTCGAGCTCGCGCTGCAGTGGGGTGGGCTGATCCACCGTCTGGCCGAGGAGCCCGGCGATGCGTCCCATCTCGGTCTGCATCCCCGTCGCCGTGACGATCGCCTTGCCGTGCCCGTACGTGACTGCCGTCCCGGCAAACACCATGTTGCTCCGGTCGCCGAGTGCGACATCCTCGGCGATGGTGGCCGTGTTCTTCGAGACGGGCAGGCTCTCGCCGGTCAGCGTCGCCTCGGCGGTCTGCAGCCCGGCTGACTCGACGAGGCGTCCGTCCGCGGGGATGGTGTCCCCTTCGTCGAGCATCACGACGTCTCCCGGTACGAGCGCCGAGGCCGGAATGCTCCGTCGCTGCCCCTCGCGAATGACGGTGGCGTCGTCCGCCGCCATGTCCCGTAGCGCGGCAACGGCTTTCTCGGCCCGCGACTCCTGCAGGTAGCCCATGGTCGCGTTGAGGAGTACGACGGCGAGAATCGCGAGGGCTTCGTACGGCAGGGCGGCGTCTCGCTCGTAGAACCAGAGCCCTGCGGAGATGGCCGTGGCGATGAGCAGGAGGATGACGAGCACGTCCTGGAATTGCGCCAGGAACCGGCGCCACGCCGGTACGGGCCGCTCGGCTGCGAGCTCGTTAGGTCCGTACTCCTCGAGGCGCGCCGTCGCGTCGGCGTCGGTCAGTCCGGCGCGTGCGTCCGTCCGCAACACGGCCGCGACCTCGTCCATCGACTGGAGGTGCGGGCTCGCTCGATCTTGCGGTTCCGGCGTGCTAGTGGTCATCACTCAATCGCGAACGCCTCTCCGACTCGATTGGGACCGAGCTTGGGACCGAGCTTGGGACCGAGCTCCTCTTCCGTCCGGCGCGTGATGTGCGAGGTTCATTCCCAGTCGATTTGCGTGGCTCGGCACAGACAGTCTGAGTGGAGTACTTAAAGATGGCTCGACAGCCCGATCTGCCCGGTGCGCGCGACGGTCGAATGCAACGTCCAATCGGGTCGTCGAAGCCAGATGACTCGAAGGCGCCCGCCGGAGGATCACCGCCGCCTGCGATGCCGCCGCGTCGCATGTGGCTTTCGTTTCTGATCATTCTAGTCGCCAACATCCTCCTCGTCCGGTTCCTCTTTCCGAATCCCGACGAAGCGGTCAAGGTCCCCTACACGCTCTTCAAGGCCGAAGTGGCCAAGCGCAACGTCGAGCGCATCTACAGTCGCGGCGCGAGCCTCACCGGGCGGTTTCGCGCGCCGGTGACATACCCGACGACAGCGGACTCGACGTCGCGCGTGCAGCCGCGTCCCGTCTCGAATTTCGCGACCACCCTGCCCGAATTCGTGGACCCCGGTCTCGAGTCGCTCCTCATCGCGAATGACGTCGAAATCAGCGCCGAGCCGATCCAGCAAGGCAACACCTGGCTCAGCCTGCTGTTCAGCTTCGCCCCCGCGCTGCTGATCATTGCGCTCTACGTGTGGCTGTTCCGCCGCGCGGCAAGACAGGGCGGCGGGTTGGGCGGCGCCCTCACCGGCGGCCTGGGAAAGAGCACCGCAAAGCGATTCGACCAGGCGGCCGAAGGCAAGGTGACCTTCGAGGATGTCGCCGGCATCGATGAGGCCGAGAACGAGCTCGTGGAGATCGTCGATTTCCTCAAGGATCCCGAGAAGTACACGCGCCTCGGCGGGACTGCGCCGAAGGGTGTCCTGCTCGTCGGCGCGCCGGGAACGGGCAAGACGCTCCTCGCGCGGGCCGTCGCCGGCGAGGCCGGTGTGCCGTTCTTCTCCATGGCTGGCTCGGAGTTCGTGGAGATGATCGTGGGTGTGGGCGCGGCGAGAGTGCGTGACCTCTTCAAGCAGGCTCGCGAGCACGCACCCGCCATCATCTTCATCGACGAGCTCGACTCCATCGGGCGGGCGCGCGGCCAGACGGTGATAGGCGGGTCGAGCGAGCAGGAGCAGACGCTCAACCAGATCCTGACGGAGATGGATGGGTTCTCGAGCCGGGAAGGGATCATCGTTCTGGCGGCGACGAACCAGCCGGACGTGCTCGACCGCGCGCTGCTTCGGCCGGGGCGCTTCGACCGACGTGTCGTGGTGAACCTCCCGGACAAGAAGGGGCGCAAGGCGATTCTCGAGGTGCACACGCGACGTGTCCCACTCGCTCCCGACATGAGTCTCGAGGAGGTCGCGGCCGCCACGCCCGGACTATCGGGCGCTGACCTCAGGAATCTCGTGAACGAGGCGGCGCTGCTCGCCGCGCGTCGCGACCAGAACGACGTGGGCCAGAAGGACTTCCTCGACGCGCTCGAGAAGATCGTCCTTGGACCGGAGCGTCCGCTGTTACTCAGCCGGCACGACCGCGAGCGCATAGCCTACCACGAGGGCGGGCACGCGATCCTCGGTCTCGTCGTGCCGGGCGCCGACCCGGTGCACCGCGTGACGATCGTACCGCGCGGTCAAGCGTTAGGCGTGACGTACCAGCGACCGGACAGTGACCGCTACAATTACCCCGAGGCGTATCTGCGCGCCCGGATCGTCGGAATGCTCGGCGGTCGTGCGGCGGAAGAGGTCGTCTACGGCACGAAGACGACGGGCGCGGAGAACGACATCGAGCAAGCGACCTCGCTCGCGCGCAACATGGTCACGCGATGGGGCATGAGCGACCGCCTCGGCATGGTGCAGCTCGCGCCGAAGCAGAATCCCTACCTCAACAGCATGGACGGCTACGGCGGAGCGTCAAAGGTCGTGAGTGAGGCGACGGCGCGCGCCATCGATGAAGAGGTGCTGAGGATCATCTCGGAGAGCCACGACGAGGCGACCCGGCTGCTGACGGAGCATCGGAGGGAGCTCGACGCTCTCGCCGACGCGTTGCTCGCGCGGGAGACGCTCGATGAGCAGGAGATCCTGGAGGTGACGGGACTCCCACCGGCTCCGAGTCTGGTGTCCGATAAGGCGACGGTGTAGCGGTTAGCGCGTCGTCGGGTAGAGAGGGGTGTCATTCCGAGCGAAGCGAGGAATCGCAGTCGTCCCGGGAGTGGGGCCCTCTGTCGGGACGACAGCGATTCCTCGACTCCGGCCCTTCGGGCCTCCGCTCGGAATGACAAGGGTGTGCTACCTGATCTCGACCCGGCGACCGCGCCGCTGCTGCTGCTCGGGCACCGGCACTCGTACCTCGAGTACGCCGTCGCCGAAGGTGGCCTGGATGTCGTCCTCGTTGACCCCTTCGGGCAGCGGAATCGCGCGGTAGAAGCTGCCGTAGCTCCGCTCGCTGCGGTAGAAGCCCTCGCGTTCTTCACGGCTCTCCTGGCGCCGCTCGCCTGAGAGCGTGAGCACGCCATCATCGACCTCGACGCTCACCTCGTCGCGCTTGAGGCCCGGTAGATCGGCGCGCACCACGAGCTCGTTTCCCTTCTGCTGGACCTCGATCGGGGGCACCCACGCACTACCAGTACCGGCCTGTTCTCCGCCGAATGGACTCAGCCGCCCGCCGACGCCACCCATACCCGCGCTCTCGAAGATCCGGTTCATCTCCTCGCTCATGCGGCGCATGAACCCGAAGGGGTTCGACAGGAACGCGCCGGAAAGAACACCCGGCGGCGCGGCGAAGATGGACGGAAGGAGCGAAGGCTCCTGTCGCGTCATCGACGTCCCGCTGCGCTGTGTGCTCTCGCGGCTGACTGGCAGCTGCTGCTCCTGATCGGCGCCTCGCGCGGTTCTCGTTTCCGCGCCCCTGCTACGTTCCGTCGTGCTTCCACCCTGCTGCCGGTCTCGTCTGGTGGATGTGCCGGCGTTGTCGGTTTTGCCTCTGGCCATACCTCACCTCCCGCTCATGTTGAGTTGCACGACCGCCGTGCGCGCGCCAGTCCGTCGCGCGTCGCTGGCGTCCCATGAGCCTCCCGGGGAGCGCGCGAGGCAACGGACCGCCGATCGGGATCCCACGCGAGGCGCTGGGGAGCGTCGGAATTGCTGCACGGCGTGGGCCACGTGGGCCCCGGCAGTA
This sequence comes from Gemmatimonadaceae bacterium, assembly GCA_036280115.1. Taxonomy (GTDB): domain Bacteria; phylum Gemmatimonadota; class Gemmatimonadetes; order Gemmatimonadales; family Gemmatimonadaceae; genus JAJKIV01. The sequence continues at coordinate 830 of DASURJ010000564.1, read as the reverse complement.
CGGAGATTTGGCGTTAGGCGGCACGAGTCCCGCACCGGTCGCGGGTTCGATCATCACAGTGACCACGAGAGGGGGTGCAATGCCGCGGATATCCCGACGCATCGAGACCGCACGGAAGGCGTTCGCGAAAGGGGATGGTCGCAACGCCGCCGCACTCCATCCCCGGCATCGGGTCGCGGACAGCATGCGGCACGACTCCACACGTGGGACGCGGGCCGGCCCCTACATCGGCAGCATGGTGTACGGCGGCCTCGACGGGATCGTCACCACGTTTGCCGTCGTCAGCGGCGTCGCCGGCGCGGACCTCGGCGCCAATGTGATCCTGATTCTCGGCATCGGAAACCTGATCGCCGATGGGTTCTCCATGGGCACCGGCGACTATCTGTCGACGAAGAGCGAGCGCGAGTATTACGCCCGTGAGGCTCGCCGACAGGCGTGGGCGATCGATCGATCCCCTGATGCGCAGAAGGCGGAGCTGCGAGCGCTCTACGTGCAAAACGGCTACGACGAGAGGGAAGCGGATCAGCTGGTGGCGGTGCAGACTCGAGACAAGCCGCGATGGGTGAACGCGATCATGATCGAGAAGCTGGGAATGGTCGAAGACGAGGCGAACCCGCTGTACAACGCGCTCGCAACGTTCGCCGCGTTCATCGTGGCGGGTTCGCTGCCGCTGCTGGTGTACCTGATCGGGCTTGCTACCCCGATCGCGATCGATACAGCATTCCGCGTTTCAGTCGTCCTCTCGGGGTTCGCGCTCTTCGCGCTGGGAGCCGCGAAGGTGTTCGTGACGCGACTCAATCCGCTCCGGAGCGGATTGGAGATGCTCGTGG
>DASURJ010000563.1:0-2209 GCA_036280115.1 Gemmatimonadaceae bacterium | reverse complement strand
ACGCCGGCTGGCTGGGCGCGCTACGCGACAGGCAGATCGGGTACGCGCTCGGGCTCATGCATCGCGATCCGGCGCGGGCGTGGACGCTGTCGTCGATCGCGTCCGAGGTCGCGATGTCGCGCTCGGCGTTCGCCTCCCGGTTCGCCGAGCTCGTGGGCGAGCCGCCGATGCGCTACCTGTCGCGCTGGCGCATGCACCTGGCGCTCGACATGCTCCGTGAGCGAGATCCGGGGCTCGCGGAACTGGCGAGCACGTTAGGCTACGGCTCCGAGGCGGCGTTCAGTCGCGCGTTCAAGCGCGTCGTCGGCATCACGCCGGGAATGGCGAGGCGGACGCGTTGAGCCGGCTCTCGCGCGACGGCTAGCGATCGCCGAGGCGGAGGGCGGCGAGCCGCGCCTCGGCCGCCACACGCCGGAGCGGTGCGTCGGCGAACCGCCACCTGTCGGCGACCAGGCGAAATTCACGACGCGCTTCATCGCGAAGTCCCGTGGCCTCGGCGGCACGTGCCGCGATCAACGTCCATGCAACCTGGCTCACGCCGTCGAACTCGACGGTCGAGCCGAGTCCGCGCCGCGTGAACGTGTACGCCTCGCGCCATCGGCCCGTGGCCGCGAGCAGCTGGGCGGTCTGCAGGCGCTCGTATCTGCACCACGGGCACAGTGTGTCGGGAAGCGCGAAGAATCGACGGAGCGCCTCGGCGGTATCATGCCGCGCGAGGGCCAGGTCGGCCTCGGCGGCGGCGGCAACATATCGCCACACTCCATCCTCCACCGAGGCGCCCGTGTGCGTCGTGAACCGATGGGCCAGCGCGATCGCGCGCTGGAGTGAGACGGTGTCGCCGTGGGCGGTCCACCAGGCGAGTGGCAGCGTCAACGCGATGCGATGCCCCCGTTCTCGCGGCGTCCGTGGCGGTGTGGGACGCGCGTCGCGCAGCACGCGGGCGTAGCGGTCGCGTACGATGTCCGGCGGCAGGCTGCCGCCGAGCGCGTACTCGGCGAACGCCCATTCATTCCCGGTGGGATCGAGCTCGAAGGCTTCGACGATGTGTCCGCGTGACGCGAGCGTGCGCGCGACGGTCGCGATCGCAGCTGCCGAATCGGATGGACCGGCGCGGCGAAGTGCCTCGCGGGCAATCCGCATGGTCGTCTCGTGCGCGCCGCGACCTCGCGACGTGCGCGACGGCGCCAGGATGGCCAGACTGACGATCGTCGCGAGCGCGGCGAGCGCACCGATTCGAGCGGCTCGCGGCCAGCGCCCGCCGCGAGTCGGGGCTGGAACTTCGGGGGTTGGGTCGACGCCTTCGATGCGGCGGAGAAGGGCAGACGCGCTCGGGAGCCGGCGCGCAGGGTTGCGCGTCAGGCATTCGGCGACGAGCGCCGCCACGTTCGGGGAGGCATCCGGACGCAGTGCGAGTACGTCGCGCGCCGACACGTCCCCGCGTGGTGGTGAGCCCGTGATCATCTCGAACAGCACCGCGCCGAGCGAGTAGACGTCCGACGCGTGCGTCACGATCGCGCCGGCCTCCTGCTCGGGACTCACGTACGGAGGCGACCCGCGAATCGCCCCGCGGGTACCCGCCGTGGAAGCGGAGAGTGCCGTCGCCACGCCGAAGTCGGCGACGACCGCGTGGCCGTCGGCGAGCAGCACGTTCTCTGGCTTGATGTCGCAGTGGATGACACCGCTCCGATGCGCGTAGTCGAGCGCCTCGGCGACCTCGCCGGCGATCGCGAGCGCGGCCTGCACGGGGAGCCGTCCTTCGCGCGCGAGCCGGTCGCGGAGCGACTCTCCCGGGACATAGGGCGTGACGAGGTACAGCATGTCCTCACTCGCGCCGGAATCGATCAGCGGCAGGATGTGCGGGTGCGCGAGGCGCGCGGTGACCGTCACTTCGTGAAGCAACCACTCGGCGTCGATCGCGTGGCCGAGGTCGGAGCGCGGGACCTTCACGGCGACGTGCCGATCGTGCTTCGCGTCGCGGGCGAGGTAGACGGTCGACATCCCGCCGCGTGCGATCTCGCGCTCGATCAGCCAGCCATTCAACTCCCTGCCGACGAGATCGCGCTTCCCCTCCTCCGCGCGCGCGCGGTTCGCGCGGTTCGCGCGGTTCGCGGGGTGCGCTGCCGTCGCCGGACGAGGCTCGGAGCAGCGGCCGCCGGGAGCGCACCGGGCTCTGATCGTCTCGACGAGGGCGACGGTCTCCGGCGCGGGA
>DASURJ010000562.1:0-8768 GCA_036280115.1 Gemmatimonadaceae bacterium | reverse complement strand
TCCGACGGCGCTCCGGATCGGGGTTGACGGCGGCGTTAGTCATGCGCTCGGTAGAAGGCGTGCGGGTTGGGCCCCGCTTGAAATAACGCGCTCGGAAGCGCGACTGCTGACGCTTGCGGCACACGCGTTCCGCAATATAGGACCGGGTCGGATCGTAGATAAGACCGCTCGAAGTGGACGGCCATCATCGGGCGGGCGCGGCGACCACAGCCCGCCGGGCGGCCGCCTGCATCGGAGGCGAGTCGGGCTCGCTGGCGCTACGTCGAGCGCTGGCCAAAACGACCGATGCCGCCCCAGCCCCGGCTGCATCCCAGACGAGGTCCCGGACACTGAATCGCCCGGTTGTTTTCCGGTCGTGGACCTCTTTCGCCACGGACGCGGCCGCCGTCACCACCCACGCGCCAACGAGCGCCCGGTCGTGTCGAACCCGGGCCGCCTGGAGGGCACTGTACGCGACGCTCTGAGTGAATGCGGCGACGAAGAAGTGCTTGATCTTGTCGGCGCCGAACCAGCCGTCGCGTGCTGCCGTGCTGTCGGCCGCGGGTGGCGCCGCGGGTCTTCCCTCCGCGCGCCCCCCTTGGATCGCCAACGCGACTGCGAGTACTGCGCCGACTGGCGTCACGCGACGCTCCTCGTCCGCGCACTCTCGAGCACGAGCTCAGGCAGAAGCTGACGGATGAGCCTGAGCGATTCTCGGACGAGGTCCATGTGGCCGGGACCATGAATCCAGCTGCTCGCCCCGGACGGATGGGGAAGCGGAATGGCCGCTGGCTGTCCGGGAACGTTCTCCAGCACGTGTGCTCTGCCCACCTGCTCGTCGAGCGGGCGCGGGCCGAGAAACCGTTCGATCGCCAGACGTCCAACCGGAATGAGGACCCGCGGTGAAACGATCTCGAGCTCGGCGTCGAGCCAGCTCGAGCACGCCGCGATCTGCGCCGGCGACGGGACGCGGTCTCCGCGACCCGATGGGCTCGCACCCGGATAGCACCGCGTGATCGCCGCGATGTAGATCCGCTCGCGAGCGACATCCTCCGAAATGCCGGCCTCCGCGAACCAGCGGAAGAGCGTGCGGCCGGCTCGCCCGGCGAATGGTCGTCGGTCCACGACCTCCGTTTTCCCGGGCGCCTGACCGACCAGCATCGCAAGCGGCGTCCGTGCGCCAGAGGTCACCGGCAACACCGCCGGATCAGCGAACGCGCAACGTCGACACGCGCGGAGCGCTCGCGTGTGCTCCTCGAGCAGTAGTGCGAGCTGCCGCGAACCGCCGTTCTTCCTGCTTCCCTGCGCCATCCGTCCCTGCCTCATGGTCCGGGCGAGATCGTCGCGGCGGCCGACGCCGGCGACGTCACGCATCCCGATCTCGTGCCCACCCGAGTGCCGCGCGCACGGCCCGCCTCCAACCGGCGTGGTCGTGCGCCGCCTGCTCGGCGTTCATCGGCGTGAACCGGGTGAACGCACGCGACCGCAAGAACTCCTCCGGCGCGCGCCACACGCCCGTGGCCAGCCCGGCGAGACCCGCAGCGCCGAGTGCCGTTGTCTCGACATTCGACGGCCGCTCGACCGGCGCGTTCAGCACGTCGGCCTGGAATTGCATCAGCCAGTCGTTGGCGGTTGCACCTCCGTCCACACGCAGGGGGGCCTCGTGCCAGCCCTCGAGCCCGCTTCCGGCGCCATCGCGCATGACGTCGAGCACGTCTCGCGTCGCGTACGTCATCGCCTCGAGGGCGGCGCGCGCCAGGTGGGCGCGCGTCGTTCCGCGCGTGAGGCCCACGATCGTGCCGCGCGCGTTAGGCTCCCAATCGGGCGCGCCGAGGCCGACGAGAGCCGGAACGAAGTAGACGCCATCGTTCGACGCAATGGACCGCGCGAGTGCCTCGCTCTCGCCGGCACTCGCGATGATACCGAGCCCGTCGCGAAGCCACTGCACGGCCGCACCGGCAATGAAGATGGCGCCCTCGAGGGCGTACGCGGGCGCTCCGTTGCAGTCGCAGGCCACCGTGGTGAGGATGCCCTGCGCGCCTCGCGGGCGATGACGCCCCGTGTTGAGCAACAGGAATGCGCCGGTGCCATACGTGTTTTTCGCGGAACCGGTATCCCAGCACCCCTGCCCGAAGAGGGCCGCCTGCTGGTCGCCTGCCACGCCCGCGATGGGAATCGGCCGTCCGAAAAGGTCGGGAGCCGTCTCCCCGAAATCGCCGGACGATGGCCGCACCTCGGGAAGCATCTCCATCGGGACCCCGAACAGGGCACACAGCTCGTCGCTCCACGCCAACCGATCGATGTCGTACAACAACGTTCGCGACGCGTTCGTCGGGTCGGTGGCGTGCACCGTTCCACCCGTTAGGCGCCAGATGAGCCAACTGTCCACCGTGCCGGCGAGCAGCTCACCCGCCCGCGCTCGCCTCCCGAGCGTCTCGTCACGCAGCAACCACTCGAGCTTCGTCGCCGAGAAGTACGGGTCGACGACGAGTCCCGTCCGCGCGCTGATCTCCTCGGCGCGCGGGGCCAGCTCGACGCATCGCTGCGCCGTCCGCCGATCCTGCCAGACGATGGCACGACCAATCGGGGCCCCGGTCGCGCGCTCCCACACGACGACCGTCTCGCGCTGGTTCGTGATGCCGATCGCGCGGGGCTCGACGCCCGACGCCGCAACCGCTTCGCGCGCCGCGTCGAGCGTGCGCTCGAGGATCTCGGACGCATCGTGCTCGACCCAACCCGGCTTCGGGTAGTACTGCGTGATCTCGCGATATGCGCGAGCGACAATGGCCCCATCGGCGCGAACGACGAGACACGTCGATCCCGTCGTCCCCTGGTCGATGGCGAGAACGTGAGTCATGCGACCGCGGTGGCGAGGTGGTTGGTGGCACTGAAGTCGTACGGCGGCCGATGGACGCCGCGGTCGCTGATGATGGCGGTGACGAGCGCGGCGGGCGTGATGTCGAAGGCAGGGTTGTACACGGCGGCTTGCTCCGCGACCGTCAGCGCGCCGAAGCCGCGGCGCATCTCGTCCGCGTGACGCTGCTCGATCTCGATCGCGTCGCCGTCAGGCGTGGACGGGTCGAAGGTGGATGCCGGCGCCGCCACGTAGAGCGGAATGCCGTGGTGGCGTGCGGCCACCGCCACCCCGTACGTACCGACCTTGTTCGCCACGTCGCCGTTTCGTGCGATCCGGTCAGCGCCCACGATGCAGAGGTCGATTCTCCCCGCGCGCATGAGCGACGCCGCCATGTTGTCGGCAATCACCGTCACCGGGATGCCGGCGCGCGCGAGCTCCCACGCGGTGAGCCGGCTTCCCTGCAGGAGCGGGCGCGTCTCATCGACGAAGACCTCGATCCGACGCCCACCGGCCGCCGCGAGGTAGATCGGCGCGAGCGCCGTACCGATCCCCGCTGTCGCGAGCGCCCCGGCGTTGCAGTGGGTGAGGACACGCGCACCGTCCGCAACGAGCGGGAGCCCGTGCTCCCCGATGCGCTGGCACATCTCTCGATCCTCATCGCGGATGGCGGTCGCCTCGCGCCGAAGTGCCTCGATGACCGCCGCGGGCGGTCCGTCCACCGTCGCGGCGCGGCGCTCCATCCGATCGATCGCCCACGGAAGGTTGACGGCGGTGGGCCGCGTCGCGCGGATGGCACGCGCAACCTCACGGACGCGTTCCGCGAACCGCGCCGCCGGCTCATGGACGAAGGACAGTAACCCGACCACCATACCCATCGCACCGGCAACGCCTATCGCCGGCGCGCCGCGCACGGCGAGCGTCCGAATCGCGTCACAGACCTCATCGAGCCCGCGCAGGTCGCGTTCGACGAACGACACCGGCAGGTGACGCTGGTCGATGATCCGCACCGCGTCGCCGCCTGGCGCCCAATCGACCGTGGTGACCGGAGTGGCAGGGGTAGCAGGGATGGCAGTCGGAACAGAATGCACGCGCGGAAAGTAGCCGCACGGCGCACCGTTGTCATTCGGTCGGCGTCGCGGCTCAGGCGGCGCTCAGTCCCCTCGCCGCTCACGTCGAGGACGCCGCACGCTTCGCGTGCGACGCTCCGGGAAATACCGATCGAGGAACCCGAGCAGCGCTCGTTCTTCAGGGGTATGACCGGCTGCCCGTCCGCGGCTGCCGACGCGCTGCGGGCGGTGTTCATCCGGTGTGATCGTCACGCCCGCATCCACGTATCTCGCGATGACAAGCGGGTGAACGTACGACGCGCGACAGATCGCCGGTGTATTCCCCAACTCCGCCGACACCAACCGCACGGCGAGCGCGACGTTCCTCGTCGCCTCGCGCGGCGTGGCTGCGGCCCCGAGATCTCCGAGCACGGTCGCGACACGGAGCGTTCCACCCCAGGTGCGGAAGTCCTTGGCGGTGTACGCGGTCGGCGCGAGCGATCGCAGATACTCGTTGACGTCAGGCGCCGTGAGGTCGCGCCACCCACCGCGCTCCCGGTACCGGAAGAGGCGAGGCCCAGGGGTCTTCATGAGGCCGCGGAGGAGTCGCGCGAGCCGCCCGTCGAACACTACCTGGCGTTGCTCGATCGATCCTTTGCCCTCGTACTCGAACTCGATGCGATCGCCGATGACGGTGACGTGGGACTTTCGGAGTGTCGTCAGGCCGAACGTCCCATTCTCGCGCTCGTACCGCTCGTTCCCCACGCGGAAGAACGCCTCCCCGATGAGCCGCACCGCAGCTGCGGCGACAGTGCGTCGCGTGAGCGCTCGCCCCGCGAGGTCACGCGCGACCTTGCGTCGAATGGCGGGCAGGTCGTGGCCCATTCTGCGAACACGGTGGTACTTCCGAAGCTGTCCGCGCTCTACAGCGCGCTCGTGATACCGGTACTGCCGCCGGCCGCGCGCATCGAACCCCCACGCCTGGATCGACGCCCCCGGGCTCCGGGCAACGTGCACCTCACGCCACGCTGGCGGGATGCGAAGGCGCTCGACGCGCGCGAGCACCCCGCGGTCGCGAATCGCACGACCACGGTCATCGACGTAGGAGAAACCCGAACGGGGTGTGCCATGCCGCTCGATCCACTGGTCGGCCATACGCGGTCGAAAAAGGCAAGTTCAGGTCCAGCTCCTTACATTTTGGAGGCCGCGTTCGACGCACCGCACCACGCCAACCCTCGACGCTTCGCCCGCAATGCCTTATTCCACGATCGAGCTCTCCGTCGCCGACCGGATCGCGACGATCACCGTGAACCGGCCGGACAAGCTGAACGCGTTGAACGCGGCAACCATCGGAGAGCTCGGCGACGCGATCGATGAAGTGCGCCGCCGCGACGATGTTGGCGGCGTCATTCTCACCGGCGCGGGGCGCGCGTTCGTTGCCGGCGCGGACATCGCGGAGCTCGCGCATCAAACGCCGTTGGACGCGCGACAGCGCGCCGCGCGGGGTCAACAGGTGTTCCGACAATTCGAGACATCGCCCAAGCCCGTGATCGCCGCCGTGAACGGCTTCGCCCTCGGCGGCGGATGCGAGCTCGCCATGGCGTGTCACGTCCGCATCGCGAGCGACGCCGCAAAGTTCGGGCAGCCCGAAGTGAAGCTCGGGATCTGCCCCGGGTACGGCGGGACGCAACGACTCCCGCGGCTGATTGGAGCCGGGCGCGCGCTCCAGGTGCTTCTGACCGGCGAGATCATCGACGCGGCGGAAGCGTTTCGCGTGGGGCTGGTGAACCGAGTCGTTCCCGCCGCCGAGCTTCTCGGTACGGCAGACGCGATGCTGCGGCAGATGCTGGCGAACGCGCCGCTCGCGCTGGCCGCGTGCATCGATGCGGTCGTTCGCGGCACGGAGACCTCGCTGGACGACGGGCTCGCGCTCGAGGCAGGACATTTCGCCGTGCTGGCATCCACGCAGGACATGGCCGAAGGCACCCGTGCCTTCCTCGAGAAGCGGGCCCCGGCGTTCTCCGCCCGATGAGGCCGATGAGGCGCGGCGCCCGGTCGCGTCCGGCGTTCCGGTGACTGCAAGCCTCGATCGCGCCGCCGTGGCTGAGAGCGCAGTCCCAGCGCGGCTCGAGACGCTCTCGATTCGCGACTTCCGGAACCTCGATCGCGTCCGCCTCGAGATCCCTCACGACGGCATGGCCATTGTCGGGGACAACGGCCATGGCAAGACGAACCTCCTCGAAGCGATCTACTACTTTCAGCTCCTCCGTTCAGCGCGTGGGGCGCGGGATCAGGATCTGGTTCGTTTCGGGAGTCCCGGCTTTCACCTCGCCGCCGAGGTGTCGGTGGATCGGCATCACACGGTGACGGCGGCGTTCGAGCGCGCCGGCAAGCGGAAGAAAGTGACCGTCGATGGCGCCGAGCCTCCGCGCCTGAGCGACGCGCTCGGCTCGCTCCCGTCGGTGATGTTCTCGCCGCGCGACGTGGAGCTCGTATCCGGTGCGCCGAGCGAGCGGCGGCGGTTCCTCGATGTCACGCTGGCATTGACGTCCCGGCGGTACCTGAACGCGCTGCAGCAGTATCGGGCGGCGCTCCTGCGGCGCAACGCTGCCTTGAGGGATGCGGCCCGGAAGGGCGAGTCCGGCGGCGTTGCCCGGGCCGCCGTGTGGGAGCCGGCATTGGCGGCGCACGGCGCGGTGCTCTGGAGCACGCGACTGGCGTGGGTGGAGCGTGTGTCCGACGAGTTCGGGCGCCTCGCTTCGGCGATTGGTGAACAGGGGGACGCGCGTATGCGTTACGCGGCGGCGTCAACGGCCGCGGCCGCAGCGACACGGGCCGGCACGTCGGTCCCCGAGCTGGCCTCGATTCTCGTGGAGTCGCTCGCGTCGCATCGGCCGGCGGACCTTCGCCGCGGCCTGACGCACGTGGGTCCGCACCGTGACGATCTCGAGCTCACGCTCGACGGTCATCCGCTGAGGGTGTTCGGGTCCGCGGGCCAGCAGCGTACCGCGGCCATCGCGCTTCGTGTGCTGGAGGCCGGTACTCTTCGTGCCGCAGGACACAGTCCGCTCGTCCTGCTGGATGACCCGTTCGCCGAGCTCGATGCCCGCCGCGCCGGGCGCATTCTGGCGCTGCTGGGCGGCGCTGACGTCTCGCATCAGACGATTCTCGCTGTGCCCCGATCGACGGACATCCCTGCTGAGATGACGGCACTGCCGCGCTATCGGATCGTGGCGGGGGCGGTGGAGGGAGCATCGTGAGTGGGCGACGGGGCAAGCGGCCCGAGCCAATTGCGGCGGTGATCTCGCAGTATCTCGAGCAGGCGGGGCTCAAAGGGCGTGTCGATCAGGCGACGGTCGTTCCGGAGTGGCCACAGCTCGTTGGGGACCAGATCGCGGCGGTGACGGAACCGCTCTCGGTGACGGCTGATGGCGTGTTGTTCGTGGCGGTACGGACGCACGCCTGGATGTCGGAGCTGTCGCTGCTCGAGCCGGAGTTGCTCGCGTCGCTCAACCGGCAGGAGGGTCGGCCGCCGGTGCGGAAGATCCGCTGGCAGCTGATGCGGTAATTTGTTGGAGGAGTGTCACTTAGGCGAAGGCAGGAATATTGCTTTCGGCGCCTCTGCCGTTTAAATTTCTGTGTTCTAATGGCGCCGGTCTTCGGCGTGTGTTCGGTAGCGTGTACGAGCGATATTCAGGGTGAACATGGCAAAGCCGGGCGACAAGTCCGCGTCTTACGACGCTGGCAACATTCAGGTACTGAAGGGGCTCGAGGCGGTACGCAAGCGCCCCGGCATGTACATCGGATCCACGTCGGCGCGAGGCCTTCATCACCTCGTGTACGAGGTCGTGGACAACTCCATCGACGAGGCGCTGGCGGGCTACGCCGACCGGGTCGACGTCACGATCCACGCCGATGACTCGATCACGGTCGACGACAACGGACGCGGCATTCCAGTCGACGTTCACCCGACGGAGAAGATGCCGGGTGTCGAGTTGGCGATGACGGTGCTGCACGCTGGCGGCAAGTTCGACAAGGACAGCTACAAGGTGTCGGGCGGTCTGCACGGCGTCGGCGTGTCCGTCGTGAACGCGCTGTCGGAGAAGCTCAAGGTGTGGGTGAGGCGCGACGGCAAGGAGCACTACATGGATTTTGCGCGCGGCACTACCACCACGAAGCTCAAGGTGTTGGGCAAGGTCGGCGCGCGCGATAGCGGCACGAAGATCTGGTTCAAGCCCGACCCCAAGATCTTCACCGAGCTGCGGTACGATTACGCCACGCTCGCGGCGCGCTTGCGTGAGCTGTCGTTCCTCAACAAGGGCGTGACCATCACGCTGACCGACGAGCGCGAGGGCCAGGAGAAGAAGGAGACGTTCCACGCGAAGGGCGGTCTCAAGGAGATGGTGCAGTTCCTGAACACCAGCCGGAAGCCGCTGCACTCCGAGGTCATGTACTGCGACACGGAGCGCGACGGCATTGGCATCGAGCTCGCCTTGCAGTACAACGACGGCTACAACGAGAACGTCTTCTCGTTCGTGAACAACATCAACACGCACGAGGGCGGCACGCATCTCACGGGGTTCAAGGCGGCGCTCACGCGATCCATCAACGCGTACGCCGAGAAGGGGAACTTCCTGAAGAAGGCCGATTTCAAGCGTTCGGGTGACGACGTTCGCGAAGGCCTGACGGGCGTCCTCTCGGTGAAGGTGCGCGAGCCGCAGTTCGAGGGGCAGACGAAGACGAAGCTCGGCAACCCGCCGGTCGAGGGCTTCGTGCAGCAGGCCGTCAACAAGGGCCTGGCCGAGTTCCTCGAGGAGAACCCTGCCGAGGCGCGAGCGGTCATCAAGAAGGCGATCCAGGCGCAGCGTGCCCGCGAGGCCGCGCGC
>DASURJ010000561.1:0-2301 GCA_036280115.1 Gemmatimonadaceae bacterium | reverse complement strand
CGGGCTCGCGCGTTGTCCCATCCGAGTCGCCCCGCGAGCACCGCCGTCGCGACGCGGGCTGCCGCCCGACCGTGATCGGCGGTCTCGTACGCGATGTGAAGTCGCCTGACGAGCAGGTCCCCCAACGTCAACGCCATCTCGCGCTCCACGGCGTAAACGACTTCCGCCAGGAGATACGGCAGCTCGCGAACGATCCGGCGCGCGAGCGCCGGCTCCGCGGTCGTGAGTGCGGCAACCTCGCGCCACCGCGACCCGTGCGCCTCGACGAGCCGCTTCGCCACCACCGCGTCGCCCACCTCCAGTTCGGCGGCGCGACGCGCCTCGTCCAGCGTGCGAAGATCGCCTCCCGGCAACGGTTCCTGGTCCGTGCGCGCCCGCCGCGGCCTGCGCCCAAGCGCGCGCTCAACGACATTCGCGACCTCCGCCGCCATTGCGCGGTACGTCGTGAGCTTTCCTCCGGTGACGGAGACGAGCCCCGAGGGCGCGCGATCTATCCGGTGCTCACGCGAGGCGCTCGCCGGGCGGTCGGAGTAGCCCGCCGCAATGAGTGGGCGGATCCCCGCCCAACTCGCGATCACATCTCCCGTACCGAGCTTCGCGGCCGGGAAGAACGCGTTCACGGAGTCGAGCAGGTACTCGATATCCTCCGCGGACGCGCGCACCTCCCCGGGGCGCTCGTCCGTCGGCGTGTCCGTCGTGCCGATGATCGTCGTCGAGGTCGACGGAAGCACGAACATCACCCGCCCGTCGATTGGAGACAGAAGCGTGATGGCGCCGTTCGTGGCGAGTCGTTCTCTCGATACGGCGACGTGCACGCCTTTTGTGGCGCGCACGCTGCTGCGACTGGCCGGCGCGTCGAGCGCGCGAACCTCATCGCTCCACGGACCCGCTGCGTTGACGACGACCGTCGCGCGCACCGCGATCTCGCGCTCCTCATCCGCCGGCCGCACGACGGCGCCGACAATGCGCTCGCCCTCGCGTAGGAAGCGCACGGCCGTGACATGGTTCAGCACCACCGCCTCACGTTCGTGAGCCGCAATGACGTTCGCGAGGGTGAGGCGCGCGTCGTCCGTCGCCGCGTCGTAGTATTGGGCGCCGCCCACGAGGCCCTCGCGCAGCAGCGCCGGCTCTCGCGCCGCGACTTCGCGCGCGTCGAGCGCCTCGTGGCTCGCGACGTTGCGAAAGACCGCCAGGGCGTCGTACATGAACAGCCCCGCGAGGAGCTTCCATCGCGGCAGGCGAGCGCCCCGATAGACCGGCCAGGTAAACCGCAGCGGACGCACGAGGTGTGGGGCCAGGCGGAGCAGCGTGCGCCGTTCGCGGCTGGACTCGAACACGAGACGCAGATGCCCATGCTCGAGGTAGCGGACGCCACCATGAACGAGGCGCGACGACCGGCTCGACGTGCCGCTCGCGAAATCGTTGCGCTCGACCAGCGCCGTGCGCAACCCGCGCATCGCCGCGTCGCGCGCCACGCCCGCCCCGTTGATACCGCCACCGATGATCAGAAGATCGAACTGTTCGGTGCCCAGCCGTGCGAGACGGGCGGCGCGCTCGCGCGGCGCCGTGGCCGCCGGCCGTTCCGAGTCCAATGGAGGGGCAGACGCGGCGGGCTCGTTCATCGATGAGCGTCGAGCCTGCCTCGGGCGATGAGCGCCGGCGTTGGGAGGCGCGTTACGCTGAGCGCGAAAGCGAAGTCGGCCACGCGCCGTCCGAGTGGGTCGTCCGGCAATGCCTCGCGCTGCCGCATGACGCCCTCATCCTCGATGTGGCGGGAGGGGTCGGCCGTCACGCCGCTCCACTGGCGCGATCCGGCCGCATCGTGGTCGTCGCGGACTTCATCTTCCGCGCGGTCCAGGCAGCACGGGCGACCCACCCGTCGGTCCTCGGCGTCGTTGCGGACGCCTCGGCATTGCCGATTCGGGAAGCGTCGGTGGGCGCTGTTGTGGGCGTGAACTTCCTCGATCGCTCCATATTCCCGTCGCTGGCAGGCGTGCTGTACCACGGTGGGGCGCTCGTGTACGAGACGTATACTCGCCATCATCTGAAGCTCGTGGAGGCGGGGCGCGCGCACGGTCCGCGAACCGCGGCGTTCCTGCTGGGCGACCGTGAGCTCGAAAGACTGGCTGCCCCGCTCGAAATCCGCGAGTACACCGAGGGGCTGGTCTCCGACGCGGCAGGGGAGCGCCACGTGGCGAGAGTCGTCGCGATCAAAGTCTAGCCCGGACTAGTGGTAAGAACATGCGCGGCCACGAGCTTGCGTATGTCAGGGTGGGGAAGCGGCGCGTCACAGGAGCGAAT
>DASURJ010000560.1:0-3774 GCA_036280115.1 Gemmatimonadaceae bacterium | reverse complement strand
ACATCGCATTGTTGCCTGTGGCGCGCGAGGCTCGACGGCCACCTTGCACTCCATTCGAACGAGGCATGGGATGCTTCGATTCCTGACCGTGTTCGCGCTCGTGATCGTCTGCACTGCCTGTCCGGCAACGCGGGCCGACGTCGCGATGAGCGAGCAGATCATCCAGCTCGGCGACGGCCTGAACGACATGCGACAGGATTACGCCGCCCTGCAGGAGCAGGTCGATTCGTTGCGAACGATCGTCGCGAAGCAGGACACCGTCATTCGTCAGCTGGCGAACCTCGCCGGCGTGCCGTTCTCGCGCTGACACGGGCGATGCCTCGCCGCTGCGTCACGCCGTCCCGCGTCCATCCTCCGGACTCACGAACCCAGGTTGCCACGATGCGACACGCCTCGCGCCACGCCGCTCGGTCCGCGCTGCTCACGCTCGCTGCCAGTCTCGTCCTCGCGAACGGTGCGCTCGCGCAATCGGCCGCCACCTCGCAGCCGATCGATGCCGAGTACACGGCAAAGATCCGCGAGCTGACGCCGACGGATCCGAAGTGGCGGTTCACGACGGAACTGGTGGACTACCTGCCGGCCTCCGCGACGGTGCCCACGCCGCTCAAGGTGCTCGGGTACGTCCCGGGCACGGTCGGGAAGCTGTCGCACGTCGCGGACGTGAACCGGTACTTCCGGGCCGTGGCGGCGGCCGCGCCGGGGCGAACGCGCCTCGTGTCGTTAGGCATGAGCGACGAAGACCGGGAAGAGCTCCTGCTCGCCGTGGCGGATGAGGAGACGATCCGCCGGCTCGACGAGTACCGCGCAATGACGGCGCGCATGGCCGATCCGCGCGGGATCACCCCCGAGGAGCGCGCACGACTCGTCCGAGAGGCGAAGCCCATCTACTGGGTCCTCGGCGCCATCCACTCGCCCGAGACGGGCAGCCCCGAAATGCTCATGGAGCTCGCGTACCGGCTGGTCGTGGACGAGAGCGATTTCGTCCGCGGCATTCGCCAGAACGTCATCACGCTCATCACGCCGATTCAGGAGGTCGACGGCCGCGACCGCATGGTGGACGTGTACAACCAGGCCAAGTCCCTGAAGGTACCCAACCGCAACCTGATCTACTGGGGAAAGTACACCGCTCACGACAACAACCGTGACGGCATGGTCGTCTCACAGCGGATCACCCAGAACTACATGAAGGGCTTCCTCCACTGGCGGCCGACGATAACGCACGACCTGCACGAGTCGGTGCCATTCCTCTACATCAGCACCGGAACGGGGCCATACAACGACGAGTTCGATCCCATCACGATCGCCGAGTGGCACACGCTCGCCTACAACGAGATTACCGAGCTGACCCGTCGCGGCCTGGCCGGCGTCTGGACGCACGGGTTCTACGACGGATGGGCACCGAACTACATGATGTCCATCACGCAATTCCACAACTCCACCGGACGGTTCTACGAGACGTACACGTCGAGCGGCGCCGACTGCCAGACGGTGAACCTCAACGCATCGCAGACCGATCGGCGCTGGTACCGGCCGAACCCGGCCGTCAACGGCGTTCGGTGGTGCATACGAAGCAACCTGAATTATCAGCAGTCCGGCGTGCTGCTCGGGTTGAAGTACGTGGGCGATCACCGCACGACGTTCGTCGAAAACAACATCGCGAAAGCCGA
Source organism: Gemmatimonadaceae bacterium (assembly GCA_036280115.1). GTDB lineage: Bacteria > Gemmatimonadota > Gemmatimonadetes > Gemmatimonadales > Gemmatimonadaceae > JAJKIV01. The sequence continues at coordinate 2,107 of DASURJ010000560.1, read as the reverse complement.
GCGCATGATCGCGCGCGGGAAGACGTCGCCGCCGTACGCATTCGTCATCCCGCGGGAGCAGCGGCATTCGGCCGAAGCCGCCGATCTCGTGAACCTGTTCCGGACACACGCGGCCGAGGTGCACGAGGCGACGAGCGAGTTCACGGTCCAGCGGGGCGCTCGCGTTATCGAGGATCGCGGCCCGCACCCGGCCTCGACATCGGGTGCCACGACGACCGGAGCAGCCCCGGCGCGCGACAGCAGCGCCGCGGACAGCTCGGCCCGGGCCGCCGCGTTAGGCCGACCCGGTGCCGATTCGACGAACGCGGCTCGACCCGATACGGCGAATGCGCAGGGCGGTGGGCGCGCGCGGGGACGCCCCGCGGCGACCAGCCCGCTGACCGTGCGCGCCGGCGACTGGATCGTCCGGATGGATCAGCCGTACACGCAGATGATCCGGACCATGCTCGCGATCCAGCGCTACAAGCCCGACGACCCCTCGCCGTACGACGACACGGGGTGGACGCTCGATGAGCTGCGACACGTCGTCACCTACACGATTCCGGACTCCACCATACTGACGAAGCCGATGCGCCTCCTCGCGGCCGATGCGACGATCGCCGGGCGCGTCGACGGCACCGGCGGAACGATCCTCGTCAAGCACGTGGGCGACTGGCGCTCCGCGGTGTTCCCCTGGAAAGCGGGTGCCCGCGTGACCGTTGCCGAAACCGCATTCGTCACCAACGGCTCCACGTATCCCGCTGGCACGTTCATCGTCGCGGACGGTGCCAGGGTTCGCGACGCCATCCGCGACCTGGCGCTCGCCGGCACGGCCGTGGCCGCGCCGCCCGCGGTCCGCTCGCACGCAATCGCGCTGCCTCGCATTGCGTACATCCACACGTGGCAGGAAACCCAGAACGAAGGGTGGGTTCGATACTCGCTCGATCGCATGGGAATCCCGTACACGTACATGTCCGATCAGAAGCTGCGGAGCCCTGGCGCGCTCGACCGATTCGACGTGGTGGTGTTCCCACACTCGGGGCAGGGTGGGATGTCGATCGTGAATGGCCGCCCGATGATCGGCCCACCCATCCCGTGGCGCGCTTCACGCGCGACGCCGCACCTCGGCAAGTGGGATGAGACGGACGACATCCGCCCGGGAATGGGGCTGGAAGGCGCGGCCCAGGTGCGCCGTTTTGTCGAGCGTGGGGGCATGCTGCTCGTCGAGGGCTCGACCAGCAGATTCCCCATCGAGCTCGGTCTGACGCCCGCCGTCACGGAGTTCCAGTCGCGCACACTCGGAGCGCGCGGCGCGATCTTCCGCGCGGAGCAGGTTACGACGTCGAGCCCGATCCTCTACGGCTACGACGCGACCCGCGTCTTTCCGGTCTACTTCAATCAGACCCCGCTGTTTCAGATTCAGACCGGCGGTTTCGGCCCGGGCGGAGCGCCGCCGGAAGGCACCGACTCTGCGTTCATCGCGGCGCAGGCCCGCGCTCGCCCGCGGGTGATTCTCCGATTCCTCGACCGGGCGGATTCGCTCGGCATCTCGGGCATGTTGAACAACCCACAGGATCTCGTTGGCCGGCCAGCAGTGGTCGACGCACCCCTCGGCAACGGACACGTGGTGATGTTCGCCATTCGGCCCTTCTGGCGCTATCAGACGCAGGGATCGTGGGCGCTCGCGCTCAACGCCATCGCAAACTGGAATCACCTGACCGATGCGTGCGAAGGCTCTCGGTGTGCCGCACCGGCGCGAGTGACGGATTCGAACACGGCCGATCGGTACAAGTAGTCGATGACTGCGGCCCTTCGGGCCTCCGCTCGGAATGACACGGTGATTCCTCGACTCGCTGCGCTCGCTCGGAATGACAGCCGCCGCTATCACAGTCCCGGATTCGGTCCACTAGTATTTGAGGCGGCCGCTGCGAACGGTCGCCGCGGTTGCACCAACCGAATGGCGCTCACGCGATGACAGTCACGATCGAGTATTGCACGGTCTGAAGCTACGAGCCGCGGGCCACCAGTTTGGCGGCCGAGATCAAGGCGCAGTACCCGAAGGCGCGCGTCGAGTTGGTTCCGTCGGGCGGCGGCCGCTTCGAGGTGCACCGTGACGGCAATCCCATCT
>DASURJ010000559.1:0-2374 GCA_036280115.1 Gemmatimonadaceae bacterium | reverse complement strand
GGTAGAGGTTGAAGTCCTTCGCCTCGAGCGGGATCACGTTCGGATGGGTCGACGTGCCAATCACGTACGTTCCGGCGGCACCAGGAGTCACTCGAAAGGTGCTCGTGTCTCCGGTCGCACTCCAGTCCGCCGTATCGAGCTGCCGGCGCCCCGGAGGCCCGACGATGCTAATGTCGCGCACCCGCGGACGGGCAATTGAGTTTTCGCTCTTCGAGAACGTACCGTTGAGAACACGAACCAGCACCTCCGTATTCTCGGCCACGAAGAATCGCGCCGGCTTGACGAACATGTCGTGTGCCGCAGCGACCCCCGCGGCCACGAGAACAAGGACCGTCGTGGTCAGGATGACCCTGAGCACGCGCCGCGACGGGACAATTGGTGGGTTGGCCTGGTCAGACATGTGCCTCCTCCTCCGCAATTGCGACGGGTGAGTGGAGCGCGAAGCGCCGGTATCTATGGCGTCGATTGACGCAGAGTCCAAGTCACGCGAAGGCGCACGCTATCGAGGATGAGTCGACAATCCCGTTGGCAACGTACTCAAGAACATTGCGCGCCTCGAGGCACTCCGCAATTTCACCAGAGCTCGCAATTCAGTGACAAGTACCGGTGCCGGAGTCGAGCACCGCCCCGCTCGGCGTCGTGATGTACGACCACGTGTACCCGGTAGGAACGAGCTCGAGCTCGAGCACGCCCCACGTAGTGTTGTTCCGGTATTCACTGTTCGCCGCGATCGTCCCGAACGCGTGCAGCGGGCCTCCTCCCGTCCCGACCACGAATTGCCGGATTCCGCGCGCGGGGTCCGCGACGCCGCTCGGAGTTTGCGGTGCGAAGCGCTCGTAGTCGTGGTCGTGGCCCGCGAGTACGACCTCAGCCCCGAATTGATAGAGCACGTCCCACATGGGCTGCTGGGCCGCGTTGTTGCCGGCCGGCCCCGAGCTGAACCGAGGGTGGTGGAACAACGCCATCGTGCACTGTGCCGTGCTCGCCGCGAGATCGGCGCGAAGCCACGCGACCTGCTCGGAGCTCGCCGTTCGCGCGATGTTGGTGTTGAGGACGACGATGTGCCACCCACCCAGATCGAAGCTGTAGTAGCCCTTCCCCGGCGGTCCCGCGGCGGCGCCGAAGTAGTCGAAATACGGTTGCGCGCCGGGCGACTGGTATTCGTGATTGCCGACCACCGGTTTCGTGCGGCCCTTGTGACGACCCCATGACGGGTCGTAGCAATCCGCGAAGTCCGCCGCCGAGCCGTTCTCGTAGGCGTTGTCGCCGAGCGTGAACACCGTCCCCGGAATCGCATCGAGCAGACCGGCCGTCGCCTCATCCTGTTGCGACGTGCATTGAGCAATGTCGCCTGCCCCGACGAACACCGCCTCGCCTAACGGGGAGATCACGCCGAAGGACCGCGCGATCGAGGTCGTGGTCGCATTCCGATCGTCGGTCGCGCGGGCCGTCAGCATCCGCGCGCCGGGTGTCGATGGCGTCCACTGGGTGGAATACGGGGCCGTTTCGTCCGAGCCGATCAGCCTTTCGTCGTCGAAAAACTCGACGCGCCGCACCGCGCCATCCACATCGGCGGCCGTAGCGCTGACCGTGACGGGACTATTGATGGGGGCCGTTCCTCCCAGGGTGGGAGCTGTCAGCTCCACCGTCGGCCGCTGATTGGCCGGCTCGGCGGGCGCATCCGCTGAGCACGATCCGGCGACAACGACCGCCAACGCGGGCGCCAGCACGCATGCCGTCCGCGCGCGCCAATGTGCCTGCTTCACTTCGTGGACGTGACGAGGGACACGCGCGCGCCTTGGTGAATGGGCTGGTGAGGCCGAGAGTACCCGGCCCCCGACCTCACGTTCCATCCCTTGGCTATGGTGGCGCGACGGCTGCTTCGGGCTCGATCAACGCACGCGCTGTCTCGCGCTTGACAACAGCCGGTCGAGCTCCCGGTAGCGGCTCGTCATGTCCTGCTCGTCGTCGTCCAGGCGAGGCCGCGCCAGCAGTGCGCGCAGCTGGTCGCATCGCGCCACCACCGCAAGCGGTGGCGCCGCACCACGCTTCGTGTCCCCCTCCCCGACGACTCCGCCGGCTGGCGGAGTGAACTCTGTCGCGACCGCCGTCCGAAACTCCTCACGCGCGACTCGGGGGTTGTTCTCCTTCCACGCGATGTACCCCATATAGAAGTGCGCGGGCGCGTTCCCGGCATGTGTGGCGAGCACCGTTGCGAAATGTCGTCGGGCGGCCGCCAGATCACCGCGCGCGAGCGCGACCTCGCCGAGGCGCAGCACCGGCCCGTTCTCTTCCTTGTTCAGCTCATGGGCGCGACGCAGATGCTCCTCCGCCGAGTCGAGCTGAAGCGGCGCGCCCGCCTCCAGGCACAGGT
>DASURJ010000558.1:0-7461 GCA_036280115.1 Gemmatimonadaceae bacterium | reverse complement strand
GGCGACCGCTGTGCCCGACGGTTCGCCTTCCGTCGTGTCCGACGCAATCCGGTTGGGCCTGGCGGTGCGTGACGGTGACCGACGGTGCTGGTCGCATGATGCGACGTTCGCAACGCCGTGTCAGCCGAATGCGCTACGGGTGAACCCAAGCCGGTAGTGACATGCGCGTCCGGCGCAGTCAGTCCGAGGCGTTGCCCGCGCTGTTGCGGCGCTGGTTGTCCGAGTCGGGATGATCCGAACCTGCCGCCGCACTTCACCGCGCCATATGTTGGTTGCCGCGACGTGCCGGCGCCGAGGCCGGCGGCGCGCTCCATTGAACGAATCGCGGGCGCGCCCGCGGGAACGCCGGGACTCCACCTACCATGCGCACCGCGCGTGTGCGACCGCCAGCGGTGGCTTCCTGTCGACTGCGACCCGCCTTGCGAGTCGCCTTCGCCTGCGCGGTCGCGTGCGGCATGCCCGTCATTGGCCCACGCGCGCAGGGCGTCACGACCGCCACGATCCACGGCACGGTGCGCGCGCCGGACGGAACCGACATCGAGGGAGCGCGCGTCACCGTTGTGAGCGCGGCTACGGGATTCCGCATCGCGAGCGATGCGCGGCGCGGCCGCTTCGTGGTTCAGGGGCTGGAGGTTGGAGGACCGTACACCATCACGATCCGCCGCCTCGGGTTCCATCCGGAGCAGCGAGAGCGCGTGTTTCTCCGACTGGGCGAGCCGCTCGCGATGGACTTCGTGCTCCAGCCGGTCACGCTCCCGCTCGACACGCTTCGGGTGGTGTCGGAGACCCCGTTTCCGCAAACGTCGCCTCATGGCGGAAGCGTCACGACAGTTCCCGATTCGCTTCTGCACCGCCTTCCCTCGCTGGATCGGGACATGTACGACTTCGTGCGGCTCGTACCGCAGATCTCGACCCGCACCGGGTTCCGCACTGGTTTCTCCGGTGGAGGCGTGGGGCTCCGCTTCAACAACTACCTGATCAACGGCGTCTCCGAACGCACCCCCTACTTCGGCGCCTCGGCCGCGTTCGGCGGCGGCCGGTCGGTGCCGCTCGAGGCGGTGAAGGAGTACCAGATCCTGCTTTCGCCGTACGACGTGCGGTACGGCGACTTTGCCGGCGCGCTGGTGAACACGGTGACGCGCGCGGGGACCAACCGACTCGAGGGCTCCGTGTTCGTCACCGGCCGCAGCGACCGGCTCGCGCGGCGCGACACGATCGTCGCCCCGTACGAGCGGGCACAACTCGGGTTCTCCATCGGCGGCCCCATCATGCGCGACCGGCTCCATTTCTTCGTCGCGCCAGAGTTCCAGCGCGTGACATCGCCGGCCGCAGGACCGTACGTCGGGCAGCCGGCGTCGGCCCCGACCCCTGTCCCGGTGAGCGCGTCGGACCTCGCGCGGATCGACGATCTGATGCGCAGGTACGGCATGGATGCCGGCTCGGCCGGACCCGTGGAGAATCGCAACCCGCTTGCGCAGCTCTTCGCGCGGCTCGACTTCGCCATGCCGGCGTGGAACAGCCGGGCCGTCCTGTGGACGAATCAAAGTCGCTTCGGCGGCAGGAACTTCTCGCGTCCAGCGGCGGCCGACACGTTTCCGCTATCCACGTGGCAGACGGAGACGACGATCGCGCTGAGCGTCATCTCCATGCAACTGCAGACTGCGCTGCCCGGTCTCGCTGGCGCGCATAACGAGTTGCTCCTGTCCTACAACCGGAATGTGAACGATGCGCGTGCGCCGGTTCACCAGCCGGTTGTCCGTGTCCTGGTGCCGAGTGCGAGCGGCGACACGACCGTACTCCTCACGGGGACGCGCCCGGCCGCCCAGGTCGCGCCGTCGCGAGAGCGGATCGTTCAGGTCAGCGACAACCTCACGCTGCCGTTCGGGTCGAGCCACCTCGTGACGCTGGGGCTGAGTGCGGAGCCGTTCCGGTTCGATCGCAGCGGCCTGATGAACTCGTACGGTACGTGGACGTTCGCCAACCTCGACGCGCTGGAGCGCGGCCTCGCTCGGCGCTTCGAGCGCGCGGGCGACTTCGGGGGCGCGAGCGTTCCCATCGGCGGCACGCAGTACGCTGCGTACGCAGGCGACCGGTGGTTCGCCGGCGATCGCCTCACCCTCACGTTAGGTATTCGCGCCGACCTGCTCGCGGTCCGCGGGCATGCGCCCTACGACGCGGAGGTGGATTCGATCTTCGGGCGCAGCACCGACCGGATGCCGCGCCGGCGCGTGCACTGGTCGCCCCGCGTGGGGTTCACGTGGGACGTCGCCGGCACGGGCCGCGACCAACTTCGCGGTGGCGTCGGCGTCTTCACCGGCCGCCCGCCGGCCACGTGGATGCACTCGGCGCTCACCACGTACGGCCATGGCATCGGTAGACTGTCGTGTGCGAGTGCGGGCGCTGGCGGTCCGCCCCCGGCGTTCGTTCCCGACCACCGGACGCCGCCCGACGCATGCGCGAACGGGTCGGGGTTCGACACCCGCGGCGACGTGGAGCTGCTGGACCCCGAGCTGCAGATGATGCGGACGCTGCGCGGGTCGCTGGCATGGGACCGGCGCCTCCCGTGGGACCTGCTCGCCACGGCCGAAGTCCTCGTCACGCGCAATCTCTCGGACTACCTGTTCGTCAACCTGAACCTCGAGGGGTCCCAGGGAGTCGATGCGAACGGACGCACGCTGTACGGCACGTTCGACACCGCCGGGGCTGCGTCGCCGAGTCGGCGTCTCCCCGCTCCGCCCGTTCGCAACGTCATCGATCTCGTCAACGTCTCGCGGAATCGGTCCTATCAGCTGACGGCGCGTCTCGAGAAGCGATTCGAGCGCGGCATGTCGGCAACGGCATCGTACACGTACTCGCGTGCTCGCGATGTCTCGACGCCCGTGCGCACAGCCGTTCCAGGGATCATGAACTGGTCCGCCCGCGCGGTGTCGGGTCGTCACGACGACCTGCGTCGCGGCGTCTCGATGAACGACGTTCCGCACCGCGTCATCCTGGCCGGCAGCTACCGGGCGCCGTGGGAGCGCTGGCCCACGGAGCTGTCGATCTACTACGTGGGCGAGTCCGGGAGCCCGTTCACCTACATCGCGCGAGGGAGATCGCCTCGCGGTGACCTCAACGCGGACGGGTCGAACGCCAACGATCCCATCTACGTGCCGCGCAATGCGGCCGACACGAACGAGATCCGTTTTGACGGGAGCTCCGCGCCGGAGGTTCGCTCACAGCACGAGGCTCTCGAGCGGTTCATCGAGGGCGCGCCCTGCCTCCGACGCCAGCGGGGGCGGATCATGGAGCGCAACAGCTGTCGCGAGCCGCTGACGCACACCACCGCCGCGTCCATCCGACAGGCTGTCCCCACGCTGGGCCGTTCGCTCGAGGTCGAGGTGCAGGTATTCAACCTGCTCAACCTGCTTCGACGCGATTGGGGGCTCGCGCACACCGCATATGGGCGCGACGAGGTGACCGCCGTTGCGCCACTCCTCGAGCACATAGGACAGACCGCCGATGCCGCACGGCCCGTGTTTCGCTTCGACCCGACCGCACCGCGTTGGGCCGAGCGACCCGAGTCCGCGTTCCAGCTCCAGCTCGCGATGCGCTATCGCTTCTGAATGCCGAGCTTCTCGAGCCCCGGCGTCGTCGGGGCGCTATGCTTTCATCGCATGGCCACCGAGAACGCGCGTCATGTCATCCAGGTTCGCAACTTCCGGAAGACTTACCGGTCGACCGTGGCCGTGGATGACATCTCGTTCGAGGTACACGACGGCGAGATCTTCGGGCTCATCGGGCCTAACGGGGCGGGGAAGACGACCACGATGGAATGCGTGCAGGGGCTCCGCACGCCGGACCGCGGCACCATCTCCGTGCTCGGCCTCGACCCGTTCCGCGACGTGTACGCGCTGCAGGATCGCATCGGCGCCCAGCTCCAGCAGGCACAGCTTCAGAAGCGCATCAAGGTCTGGGAGGCGGTACACCTCTGGGCGGCGCTCTATCGCCGACGCCCCTCGGACGGCGAACGGCTGCTCGACCAACTCGGCCTGAGCGACAAGCGAAACGCGTGGTTCATGAACCTCTCGGGCGGCCAGAAGCAGCGCCTCTTCATCGCGCTTGCCCTCATCAACGACCCCGAGGTCGTGTTCCTCGACGAGTTGACTACAGGGCTCGACCCGCAGGCGCGCCGGACGATCTGGGATCTCGTGCGCGACATAAGGCATCGCGGGAAGACGGTGTTTCTGACGACACACCTGATGGAAGAAGCGGAGCGGCTCTGCGACCGCGTCGCGATCATCGACCACGGCCGCATCATCGACATGGACACGCCCGAAGGGCTGGTGCGACGCCACTGTCCGGAGCGGACGGTCATCCTGCGCACGGACGATGCGAACGCGGAGCCCGCCTTTCGCGCGATGACGCGCGTCGCGGACGTGACGGCGACGGACGGCCGGCTCGCGGTTCGCGGCAGCGGCGACGATCTCGTCACGGACGTCATCCGCTGCCTGTCTGACCGGGCCATTCACGTGACCGAGTTCCGTACGGTAACGCCAACGCTCGAGGACGTGTTCCTGAAGGTGACCGGCCACTCGATCCGTGACTGACGTGTTTCGCGGCCTGCTTCGCCTCACCTGGATCGAGATCAAGGTGTTCCTGCGGGAGCCACTTGGTGCCTTCGGGACGATCGTCATGCCAGTCGTGCTCTTCATCCTGTTCGGCCGCCTCGCGCAGGCGATCGGGCGGGGAAGACGCGTCGAGACGAGCGACTTCTTCGGCGTCAACGTGCCGGTGTTCGTCGCGATGCTCATCGCCCTGAACGCCGTGCTCTCGCTCGTCGCCATCATCGCGATTTACCGTGAGGGCGGGATCCTGAAGCGACTTCGCGCGACGCCGCTCCGGCCGTGGACCATCCTCACGTCGCACGTGCTCGTGAAGCTCCTCCTCACCGCCGTCACGTTGACGCTCATGATCCTGGCCGGGAGGCGCTACTACTCCGCCGGGTCGGACATCCATGTCGTGCGCTTCGGCGTGGCGCTCCTCATCACGACGTGGAGTATCCTGTCGATGGGCTTCGTGATCGCGAGCGTCGTCCCGACGGCGCGGTTCGCGCAGCCCATCGGCGCCATCGTGTTCTACCCGATGCTCGCGGTGTCGGGGTTGTTCATCCCGATGCACCTCCTACCGAGCTGGTTCCGGTATCTGCCGTTCAACAACGCCGTCGCTCTGTTGCAGGGCGCGTGGAAGGGCGAGCCCTGGTCGCAGCATGTCGGCGACGTCGCAGGGCTCGCCCTCGTGTTCGCGATCTGCGTCGCGATCTCGGCGAAGGTGTTTCGGTGGGAGTAACGCGTGGCGGTCGACTCGAGTATGGCGCGTCGGCGCCGGAGGCGATACGAGCCGCAGCTTATGGCGCCCAGGCTACAGGTGACTCGGCGATTATGCTCGTGCCAGTCACGTTCGTCACAACGGTCCCATCGGCATTCGTAACGACGATGTCAGCCACGCCGTCCGAGCGGTCGCTGTATGCGAGCCGCTTGCCATCGGGTGACCACACGGGGGAGACCGCGTCGGTCGCGATGAGCGTCAGCATCGCTCCATCGGCGTCCATGGTGAAGATGCGTCTCGCGCCCGTGGCATCATCACGAACGAATGCGATCCGCTTTCCGCTGGGTGAGAACACGGGCTGGAACTCGGACAGGGTCGGCGTGTTGCTCAGATTCGTGTGCATCCCGGTACCAACCGATACCACCCAGATGTCGCCGCCTTTCGAATACGCAACCTGGTTCGCCTTCGTCGACGCACCGATCAACGGCCGGTCCAACCCGGTGGCCAGCGCGCTCAGCCCCGTCCCATCGGCGTTCATGATGACGAGAATCATGTCGGCTCCGCACTGCCGAACGAAAGCGATCTGCTTGGCGATCGACACCGGGAACAGGTCGTTGCAGCCGACCGGCGGGGTCGTGAGTGTCGTGATCTTGCTTCCGTCCTGATTCATGCTATGGACTGCGAACTGTACCACCGCCGCATCCACGGTCGCCGACACAATGATGCGCTTTCCGTCCGGAGCCCAAGATGCTCCAGACACCTCCGCAACCCCGTCGCTGATGGCCAGGATGTTGGTACCGTCATCATTCATGCTGTACAGCCGGGTCACGAAGTCGCTCTCGACGTGAAAGAGGATTCGCCCCTTCGTGGTTGTCTGACGGCTCAGCGTCGCGGTGACGTCAGATTCGACCCGCGGCGCAACCGAGGAATCGGGCGCGCATGCGGTGATCGCGAAGAGGGCGAGGACGGTTGCCGATCGACGCGTGGCAGCGTCGCGGGAGTGATGCGAGCGCATGGGGCCTCCTGAGGACGGTGGGTCCGGACGCGAGTCCGTTATCGGTCAACGACCTGAACAGCGGTCGTTCCATGCGTATGAACGCATTCCCGTCTTCACCGGGGCCATCTAGACTTGCGGGTATGCTCGACGCGATTCGCTACGATGTCCGCTTCGGCCTGCGTTCGCTCCGGCGAACGAAGCTCGCGACCACCGTCATGGTCGCCTCCGTCGCCCTCGGTATCGGCGTCGCCACTGCGGTCTTCACGCTCGCCGATGTGATGCTCTTCCGGCCGCTCCCGTACCGTGCCGCCGATCGGTTGGTGGTGCCGTATCAGACGGTGCTCGACCGGGCCAGCGCGCGACGCGACACGATTCCGTGGAGCGTGGCGCGCTACGACGTTCTGCGGCGCTCCGTTCAGGGGCTCGAGGACCTGGGGTTCGCCGCGTGGGTGGACGGCATCATCCGTCCCGACATCGAGGACAAGCCGGTTCGCATCGAGGCTGTCACGCCGAGCCTCCTGACAACGTTGTCCGTCGGTGCGCAGCGAGGACGGGTCTTCCGTAGCGATGAGGACGCTGCCGACGCGCCCGCCACGGTCGCCATGATCTCCGACCGCCTCTGGCGAACCGAGTACGCTGGCGACCCGTCGATCATCGGCCGTCCCGTCATCATCAACGGCGTGCCGGTGTCCGTGATCGGCATCATGCCCCCGCGCTTCACTGGGTTCACCATCGGCGCCGACGTCTGGCTGCCGCTCCGGATGATGGCGCGCATCGACCCGTCGCGCCGGTGGACCGAGCGACTCGCCACGCAGGCGGGCACGGTGATCGCCCGCATGGCGCCTGGCCGAACGATTCCGCTCGTTCGGCGGGAGCTCCAGGCGGTGCTGCCGATCCTGAACTCGGTGGTGGCCGAACGGTCCATCGCGCCTGACGCCAGTCTGGGCCTCGACGTGATGACGCTCGCAGAGGCACGGCGCCATCCACTCGTGAAGCCGATGCTGCAGCTCATGGCCGCCGCGGTCGTCGGCCTCATGCTCATCGTCTGCGCGAACATCGCGTCGATCCTTCTCGCCCGCGGACACGCACGGCGCAACGAGATGGGGGTGCGCATTGCCATGGGCGCCTCCGGCGGCCGCATTGGACGACAGGTCTTC
>DASURJ010000557.1:0-20901 GCA_036280115.1 Gemmatimonadaceae bacterium | reverse complement strand
CCAACCATCGGCAGCACGAGAAACGCGCGCGGTGCGGGGCCGAAGCGCTCCACCAGAGACGTCATGTTCGCGACCGCGTTGGGCGTCGCCCCGAGGCCGAAGCCGCAGTGGCCGCCCGCCATGACCGCCGCGTCGTAATCGCGCCCCATCAGGCGGAACGTCACGAACGTCGCGAACGCCGCCATCACAATCACCTGCACGGAGAGAATCGCGAGCATCGGGAGCGCGAGGTCGAGCAGCTCCCACAGCCGGAGCGACATGAGCGCCATCGCCAGAAAGAGTGACAGGGCGATCGTGCCCAGGTCGTCCACCACGCGCGCCTCGATGCGCACGAGCTTCGTCGCATCAGCGACGTTCCGGAGCACCGCCGCGACGAGCATCGCGCCGATGTAGCCCGGAAGCGTGACGTACCGGCCAAGCCAGCCGCTCAACAATCCGCCGGCCCACATCGCGACCAGAATGACGGTGAGCACCTTGAGCAGCGTGTACGACGTCGGCGCCTCGCCGCCGGGCTCGACGTCGATCTCCTCGTCGAGGGCCGTCGGCACAGCGGCCGGCGGTGGGTTCGACTCGCCGCTCGACGCCGGCTGTAGGCGATAGCGCTGAATGAGACGCGTCCCGACCGGCCCACCGAGAAGGCCTCCGCTGACGAGACCGAACGTCGCGGCGGCAAGTGCCAGCGTCACGCCTCCGGAGAACGCATATTCATCCTCGAGCAGCTTGCCGAAGGCCGCGCCCGTGCCGTGCCCGCCCGTCATCGTGATCGAGCCGGTGATCAGCCCGAGCAGCGGGTCCACGCCCATCACCGTCGCGAGCCCCACACCGATGCCGTTCTGCACCGCGGCCAGGACACTCGCGATGCCCCAGAACAGGAGAACCTGCGGGCCACCGACGCGCAGCAATCCGAGGCTCGCGCCGAGTCCGATCGACGTGAAGAACGCGACCATGAGCGGCGCCTGCAGGGTCGTGTCGAGCTCGAACGCGAGCATCCCGGTCTGGCGCAGCCCGAGCGCGAGGGCGGCAAACAGGAAACCGCCCACGACGGGCGCCGGGATATTGAACCGATCCAGCACCCCCACTCGGCGACGTATGCCGTAGCCGATGAAGAGGACCACGGCGGCGAGCGCCAGCGTCTGGATCATGTCGAGCTTCAGAACGGTCGGCAGATGTCCTCTGTGGCGGGAGGGGAGGAGCAGGGGAAGGGCGGCCTAACGTACTCCTCGCCGGGGATGGACCGCCACCCTCGCGGGTCGCGGTCAGGTCGAACCACGCGCACGCGGATTCCTGGCGACCTCGATCGCCGGCTCGCCCAGCAACGCCAGGTCGGGCCTCACGCCGAGGCCCGGTTCGCGGGACGCCGCGAGCCGTCCACCGGCGCGCCGCGGCGCGCCCTCGGCGAACGCCACCGTCACGTACGAGTTGAAGTCGGTCGACGAGAACAGGAATCGACCCGGCGTACTGTGCGCCAGGTGCGCGATCGCCGCGGTGATGATATCGCCGCCCCACGTGTCCTCGATCGTCATCGCGATCCCGAGTGACACGCACAGATCGCGGATCTGCCGCGCCTTGGTCAACCCGCCGACCTTCGAGATCTTGAGGTTGATGACGTCCATCGCCCGGTCCGCGACGCCGCGAACCACCATGTCGATACCGTCGATGACCTCGTCGAGAATGAAGGGGCGGTTCGTGTGGTGCCGGACGGTCAGGCACTCTGCGTACGTCGCGCACGGCTGCTCGATGTAGACGTCCACGTCGCGGACGGCGTCGGCGACCCGGAGCGCGGCATGCTGCGTCCAGCCGGTGTTCGCGTCGGCGACGAGGACATCGCCCCGCTCGAGGACGGCGGCCGCGGCGTGGATGCGGTCGATGTCCGTATCCGGATCGCCGCCCACCTTCAGCTGGAATTTCCGGTAGCCCTCGGCCCGGTACTGGGCGACGCGCGCGGCCATCTGGTCGGGCGCTTCCTGCGAGATGGCGCGATAGAGCGCGACGTCGTCACCCACGTGTCCGCCCATGAGCGTGGCCACGGGAAGCCCGGCAGCCTGGCCGAGAAGGTCCCAGCAGGCCATGTCGATGGCCGATTTCACGTACGGATGCCCGCGCATGGCCGCATCCATGCGCTCGTTGAGCGTGCCTAACGCCAGCGGGTCCGTTCCGAGGAGCTGCGGAGCGAGCTCGGCGATCCCGGTGCGCGCGCCCGCGGCGTAGGCCGGAAGGTACGCCGGGCCTAACGGGCAGACCTCACCCCAGCCGGTCAGCCCTGCATCGGTCTCGACGGCGACGACGGTGGAATCGAACACGGAGACCGCGTTCCCGCCGGACCACTTGTAACTCCCCTCATGCAAGGGGAGGTCGATCCGATAGGCGCGAATGGCGGTAATCTTCATCGCGCGAAGATGCCTGCACGGAAGCGGAGCGCTAGGTCAGGCGCTCGATCAGCCCCAACGCATTCGGGGTCGCGTGGTCGTGCGCGGTGTTGTCGAAGATGCACCAGACCTCGCGCGCCCGAGTGGCCTCGTCGCGGAGTCGCGCCGCCAGGCGATCGAGGTACGCGTCGTCGTAGTTCGAGTAGTACACACGCGGCGAACCGTGGAGTCGGTAATACACGACGTCGCATGCACCGGCCGGTTCCGACGCCTCGGGCACTCGGGCCGGGTCGGCAGCCACACGGCCAACGTCATGTGTCCGAAGGCGCTCGGTTACGTCTTCAGTGAACCAGGTCGGGTGCCGCGGCTCGATCACGATGCCGTCGTCGAACCGTGCCCGGAACGAACCCAGAAACGCATCGGACACCGGACCGTCCCACGGGAGACTCGGTGGGAGCTGGACGAGCAGGCAGCCGAGCTTGTCGCCGAGCTCGGTCACCTCGCCGAGGAAGGCGCCGAGCAACGCGTCGACCCCGGTCAGCCGAGCCGTATGCGTGATAGTTCTTGGGACTTTGACCGAGAACCGGAAGTCGGCTGGGACGCTCGCGGCCCAACGCGCGTACGTCGCGGGCCGGTGCGAGCGGTAGAAGCTGGAGTTGATCTCGACCGCGGAGAAGCGCGCGGCGTACCGCGCGAGGTGCGTCCCCTCCCGCGGGAACCGGTCGAGATGTGCCTTCGGGAGCGCCCAGGCCGCACGTCCGATTCGGTACGTCCCTCCCATGCACGGCTGGAGGTGCAAGGCGCGCACCGGGTCACGGTCGGTTCATCCCAACGCGCAGGCAACGGCGTGGCGGTGCAGGGGTGTCCATCCTATGATCTTAGGCGCGATTCCGCGCCCGGAACACGCTTCCTCTGACTATCGAGGCGCACCCATGCTGGCACCCTCCCCGTACCCGCGCCGCGCACGGCAGCCATCGCGACGCCTGCTCGTTCTCTCGCTCCCGCTCACGCTCGCGGCCTCGATCGCGTCGGCGCAGCTGCCCGCCGGCGTTCAGAAGGGCGTGACCGTCGAAGGGATCACCGAGTACGCGCTCGACAACGGGTTACGCGTCCTCCTTTTCCCCGACGCAAGCAAGCCGACCGCGACGATCAACATCACGTACCTCGTGGGCTCGCGTCACGAGAGCTACGGCGAGACGGGCATGGCGCATCTGCTCGAGCACCTCGTCTTCAAGGGGACGCCGAAGCACCCGAACATCCCGCAGGAGCTCACCGAGCACGGCTCCAGGCCTAACGGGACCACGTGGTATGATCGGACGAACTACTTCGAGACGGTGCCCGCGACCGAAGAGAACATCACGTGGGCCCTCGACCTCGAGGCCGATCGCATGGTGAACAGCTTCATCGCGAAGAAGGACCTCGAGAGCGAGTTCTCCGTCGTGCGCAACGAGTTCGAGTCGGGCGAGAACTTCCCGGGCAACGTGCTCAACCAGCGGGTGATGAGCACGGCGTTCCTGTGGCACAACTACGGCAAGAGCACCATCGGGGCACGGAGTGACATCGAGAACGTGCCCATCGAGCGCCTGCAGGCGTTCTACCGCAAGTACTATCAGCCCGACAACGCGATCCTCGTCGTCGCGGGCAAGTTCGACGAGCCGAAGACGCTCAGGATCATCGCGGACAAGTTCGGGGCGATCCCCAAGCCGGTGCGATCGCTCGATCGCGGCAACATGATCTTCCCGACGTACACGAGCGAGCCCGTGCAGGATGGCGAGCGCGAAGTGACGCTCCGCCGAGTTGGCGACGTGCAGATGGTGATGGCGGCGTACCACGTACCGGCCGTCTCGCATCCGGACTTCCCGGCCGTGGCCGTGCTTGCCCATACGCTCGGCACCAACCCGACGGGACGACTCTACAAGGCACTCGTCGAAGCGAAGAAAGCCTCGTTCGCCGGCGCGTTCGCAGGGCAGTTCCGCGAACCGGGGTTGATCATCGCGACGGCGACGCTCAGGAAGGACCAGGCGCTCGACGACGCGAAGACGACGCTCATCGAGACCGTCGAAGCCGCGGCGAAGACCCCGCCGACGGCCGAGGAAGTGGGCCGCGCGAAGAACGACCTGCTGCGGAACATCGAGCTCGCGTACACGAACTCGCAGCTCATCGCGCTGCAGATCTCCGAGTGGGCGTCCGCCGGTGACTGGCGGCTCATGTTCATCCACCGCGACCGCATCGACAAGGTGACGCCCGCCGACGTGCAACGCGTGGCCGCCGCGTACCTCAAGCCGGCGAACCGCACCGTCGGCAGCTTCATCCCCACCGAGAGCCCCGACCGCGCCACGGTCGCGACGTTGACCGACACCGAGCTGACCGCACTCGTCAAGGATTACAGGGGGAACCCGGCAATGGTGGCCGGGGAAGTGTTCGACCCGTCGCCGTCCAACGTCGAGTCGCGCCTCATGCGCACGGCGCTGCCTAACGGCATGAAGGTCGCGCTCCTCTCCAAGGAGAATCGCGGCGACGCCGTCACGGCGCTCGTCTCGCTGCGCTTCGGGACCGAGGCCACCCTCGGTGGCCGCACCACCACGGCCGCGCGTGTCATGAACGCCATGCTCGACAAGGGCACGAAGACGAAGACGCGCCAACAGATCCGTGACGAGTTCAGCCGGCTCAAGGCGCAGGTGTTCTTCTTCGGGTCCGGAAACAACCTCAGCGCGCAGATCACCACCACGCGGGCGAACCTCATTCCCACGCTGCGCCTCGTCGCCGAGGTGATGAAGGAGCCGGCGTTCGACCCGAAGGAGTTCGAGATCCTGCAGCGTCAGCGGCTCGCGAGCCTCGATCAACAGAAGTCCGATCCGGGCTCGCAGGCGTTCACGGCGTACCAGCGCGCGCTCTCGCCGTACCCCAAGGGCCACCCGCTCTACGTGCAGACGATCGAGGAGCAGATCGAAGAGATGCAGGCCCTCACCGTCGAGGATGTGAAGAAGGTGTACACGGACCTCGTGGGCGCGTCGTACGGTGACGTGGCCGTGGCGGGTGATTTTCCGCGCGACTCCGTGCTCGCCGTCGCGCGCCAGCTGTTCGGCTCGTGGCGGAGCCCCACGCCATTCGCGCGCCTCGTGCGCCGATATCACGAGCCGCCCGCCACGAACGAGAAGATCGAGACGCCCGACAAGCCGAACGCGCTGTTCGTGGCAGGGATGAATCTGAAAGTCCGCGACGACAGCAAGGACTTCGCCGCCCTCACGCTCGGCAACTACATGTTGGGTGGCGGCTTCCTGAACTCGCGCCTCGCCACGCGCATCCGGCAGAAGGACGGGTTGAGCTACGGCGTCGGCTCGGGGCTCAGCGCCCAGTCGCTCGACAGCGTCGGCACGTTCACGGCGAACGCGATCTACAACCCGGAGAACGTGAGTCGCCTGGAGACAGCGTTCCGCGAGGAGCTCGACCGCGTGCTGAAGGACGGATTTTCCGCCGAGGAGCTGGAGAAAGCGAAGCAGGGGTGGCTGCAGCAGCAGCTACAGAACCGCTCGTCCGACAACTTCCTCGTGAGCCTGTTCTCACAGCAGGCCGTCACGGGGCGGACGATGGCCTACAACACGCAATTCGAGCAATGGGTCGCCGAGCTCACGCCTAACGACGTGAATTCGGCGATGCGGAAGTACATCGATCAGTCGAAGATCACGATCGTGAAGGCGGGTGACTTCAAGAACCATCCGCCCAAGGGGCCGAACGTCGTGCCGTAAACCTGGAACAACGCTGGTTAGCTGTTAGCTGGCACTGGTTGCTGCAGGGTAACACCCTCGGGAGGCCCCTCAGTGAGTAGAAGCGTCCCGAGGCCGTTCACCCCGCAGCAACCAGTTCCAGCTAACAGCGACCAGCGTGGTTCTTGTAGTTCCAGCTAACAGCGACCAGCGTAGTTCATGATTTCGCTGCGGGCACCGTGAAGTGGACGGTGGTTCCGGTTCCGAGCGTGCTCTCCGCCCAGATGCGCCCGCCGTGCGCGTCGATGATCCCCTTCGAGATCGCGAGTCCCAGCCCGGCCCCCGCACGTGACGCGCGGTCCGCCTGCCAGAAGCGATCGAACACGTGTGGCAGCGCGTCCCCCGGGATCCCGGTCCCGGAGTCCTCCACCGACACCCGCACCACGTCGTCGAATGGCTCCGCGCGCAAGCGCACGTGACCACCGTCAGGCGTGAACTTGAGCGCATTCCCGACGAGGTTCGACAACACCTGCGCGAGACGGTCGCGGTCCCCGACCACCGGCGGCACGTTGGCGCCGAGCTCCGTCGTGAGCCTCACGCTCCGCGGCGCGGCCTGCAACTCGAACGCATCCATCGTCTCATCCAGGAGCGCATCGAGTTGCACTTGCGCGCGTCGAATCGCGAACGTGCCCGCATCCATGCGGCTCACGTCAAGCAGGTCACTGATCAGCCGATCCATCCGCTTCGCCGACCGCCGAATCACCGCCAGCTGCTTCACACGCTGGTCCTGCGGCAGCGGCAGCTCGAGCAGGTTCGACACCCCCATCACGATCGCGTGCACGGGATCGCGCAGGTCGTGCGCGACGACCGCCAGGATTTCCTCGCGGAGCTTCGTCGCACGCTCCGCGCGCGTGCGCGATTCCTGCTCGAGTCGCAGCAGGCGCTCGCGCTCGAGCTCCGATTCCTTCCACTCGGTGATGTCGGTGTTCGTACCGAGCCAGCGCAGGATCTTGCCACTCTCGTCACGAATAGGGACCGCGCGCGAGAGAAACCACCGATACACGCCGTCATGCCGTCGGAGCGGATACGTGTCCTCCCACACTTCACCTCGGGCGAACGCCGCGTGCTGTCCCTCACGCACTCGCGGCAGATGGTCGGGATGATGCACCTGGTGCCACCCCGAGTCTCGCACGGCATCGAACGGCAGGCCCGTGAACTCGTACCAGCGGTCATTGAACCACGTGCGGCGACCGTCGTTGTCGGCCATCCACGCGAGCTGCGGGATGGCATTCGCGAGCGTCCGAAAGTGTGCTTCCTGGGTTCGGAGCTCTTCCTCGGCGCGCCGGCGTGCGGCAGCCGCGCGCGCAATCTCCAGCGCGTGCCGAATGCTCGAGCCGAGTCGCTCCGACGTGAGCGACCCCTTCGGCAGATAGTCGCTGGCGCCCGCCTTCATCAGCGAAACAGCCAGCTCCTGGTCGCCACGGCCGGTCATCATCACGACCGGAAGATCCGGCGCGATACCACGTGCTTCGCGAAGCAACGCGGTGGCGTCCACGCCAGGAATGTGGTAGTCGAGCAGAAGGCAGTCGTACCGCTCGGATCGGAGTTGCTCGACCAGCTCCGTCGCCGAGGTGGCTTCGTGCAACGTTGCTCCGATCCCCGACTGTTGCAGGGAACGCCGTACCGCCAGGCGATCGATCTCGTCGTCGTCCAGGAGGATGAGCCGCAGCGTCGCGTTGCCGCTCGACGAGGAGTCGGCGGTCACGGGCGGTGCGACGTATGACGTGCGAGGCGAGCCATCACGGCATCTCGACCAGCGACCAGTACTTGTTGAGCGTGACCATCAGCTCGGAGAAGTCCGCGAACGTGACCGGCTTCAGGAGGTAGCCGGCGACGTTGAGGTCGTATGCCTCGATCCTGTCACGCTCGTTGTTCGAGGTGGTCAGCACGATCACGCTCGTCGCGTTCAGCTCGGGATCGGCGCGA
Organism: Gemmatimonadaceae bacterium; assembly: GCA_036280115.1. Taxonomy (GTDB): domain Bacteria; phylum Gemmatimonadota; class Gemmatimonadetes; order Gemmatimonadales; family Gemmatimonadaceae; genus JAJKIV01. The sequence continues at coordinate 12,845 of DASURJ010000557.1, read as the reverse complement.
AGCTCGCGCAGGAACTCGATCCCGTTCATGCGCGGCATGTTGAGATCCAGGAGCACGATCCGACGGTCGGATGGCACCTCACGGGACCGGAGCATCCGCAGCGCCTCCTCGCCGTTCCCGGCCACGTAGAGTGGGTTCGTGATGTGGTTCCTGGTGAACGCGCGCTTCACGTTCATCACGTCGATCATGTCATCCTCGACGAGGAGGATGTTCAGCGGATTGGTCATGAGCGCGGATCCTGTCGTGGAACCTTGGGCCAGGTGAAGCCGAACGTCGCTCCGTCGGGGGGTGTCGACGTGAGCCACGCCCGACCGCCGCGGGACTCGACGATCTTTCTGACCACCGAAAGCCCGATACCGGCCCCCTCCACTTTGTCGCGTGACTCGAGCGTCTGGAAGATCTCCCAGATGCGCTGATGGTACTCGGGTGGAATTCCCGGGCCATCGTCGCTGACCGTGAACTCGACCGCATCCCCCGCATCCCGCCACCCGACCCTGACCATCACCGAGGGGCGTCCCACACGACCGTGCTTGGCGGCGTTGCCGATGAGGTTCAGGAAGACCTGTTGCAGGGGGACACGTTCCGCCATGACGACGGGCATGTCGGGCGCGACCTCGACCCTCACGCCCTCTGGGGGAGAGGCAAGCTCGATCGCATCACGCAGCAGGGCGCCGGTGTCCACCCGCTCCGGCGTGCCCAGCACTCGGCCCGCCCGCGAGTAGGCCAGGATCCCGTCGACGAGCGCCTCCATGCGGCGGACACGCCCCAGCAACAGGCGCAGGTGCTCCGCCGACTCTTCGGGGATGCGGTCGCCGCCGTCGTCCTGGATCCATTGCGCCAGGTTGGCGATCCCGCGCAGCGGTGCCTTGAGATCGTGCGAGGTCACGTACGCGAACTGGTCGAGCTCGCGGTTCGCTTCGGTCACGGCAATCGCAGAACGCTCCGCCGCTTCACGAGCCGAGTCGGCAGCTGTCAAGGCCTGGTGGAGCCGCTCGTTCGTCGACTCCATGTCCTCCAGGAGTGACTGAAGCTCTTCGGCCTGCGCCTCCAGCTCGACCGCCTGCTCCTGCAACTGCTCGTTGAGGCGCGCGAGCTCGTCGCTCCGCCGAAGGGCTTCGGCGTGCGCGGCTTCCTCGGCCGCGAGCCGCCGCGCCTGCTCCTCGGCCTCTCGGCGCGCGGTAAGATCGCGCGTGACCTTCGCGAACCCGACGAGCTGTCCGGTGCCATCCCGGAGTGCCGTAATGACCACGTTGGCCCAGAACCGCGACCCGTCCTTACGAATTCGCCACCCTTCGTCCTCGAATCGCCCCTCCCGGCTGGCAACCTCGAGCTCGTGCGCGGGAAATCCCGTTGCGATCGCGTCCGGTGGGTAGAACTTCGTGAACGATTCGCCGAGGATCTCGCTGGCGGTATATCCCTTGAGCCGCTGGGCGCCCGCGTTCCACGTGCGGACGCGGCCGGAAGGGTCGAGGGCGAAGATTGCATAGTCTCGAACGCTCTCGACGAGCAGGGTGTACAGGGCGTCGTCCCGATCCCCGGCACTCTCGCCCGTGGCTGGCTTGTTCTCGACCGACATCAATGCTCCTGCACGACCGAGTCACCGTGCGCTGAACGCGGAACGCCGTGGCCGGCGAGCCGAGCAAACGTAGCGGCTGCATCCTCATCCGTCCAACGAAACGGACACTGATGTGGCAGCGCAGATACCGCGACGCGGTGCTCGGCGGCTCGGCGCTGTCGCCACCATCCACTGCAGCTTCGCGACCGTTCCCTCGCCGTCGCTGCCACCCGCTGACTCGGTCTTGTCAGCCATGAACGGGGCGGCCGATCCTTGTCGCACGGACCGCAACCCTCGGGCGCAGACAACCTCCAACGGAGTCAACCTATGCGAGCGGAAGTCATTCGCCGTGCGGCTGTTGTACCGCTCCTCACCGCGGTGCTCGTGGCCTCCATGGCGCCACGCCTCGTCCGGTCGCAGGCGTCCTCGTCGCGAGCTGCACCGAGCCCCGCGGTCGCACGTTCCCTGGACGCGCGCGCCCGGACCGAGCTGCTCGAGGCGCGCGAGCAGGTGTGGCGTGCTTGGTTTGCCCACGACAGCGTTCAGCTCGAGCGCTTGCTTCCCCGGGACGGGTTTCTCGCCGTCGGGGCGGATTCGGTCTGGCGCAACCGGGACCAAACTATTGCCGAGAGCCGAGCGTTTACGAAGTCGGGTGGCCGGCTGGTATCGATCGAGTTCCCGCGGACCGAGATGCAGGTGTTCGGAGACGTCGTGGTCATCTACACGACGTTCCGTTACACGACCGAGCACGGCGGGCAGCGACACACGTCGGCGGGGAACGCCGTGGAAGTGTTCGAGCGTCGCGACGGCGTGTGGCAGAACCCGTCGTGGTATCTGGACTTCCTGCCGAAAGGCTGAGGTGTCATTCCGAGCGCAGCGCCTGCCCTGAGGAGCGCACGCGACGAAGGGAGGAATCGCCGTCGTCCCGACAGAGGGGACCCTCTACCGGCACCCGTGCGATTCCTCATCTGCCCGCAACCGGGCACGCGCCGCGATTCGCGCGTCCGCTCGGAATGACACGCTGGTGCTACACCTCGAGGTGGTCCGCGACCCAATCGAGGACGCGCTTCCACCCCTCGCCGGTGCCTTCGGCCGCGGTGGCGCGGTCAACGAAGCCGGTATGGGTAATTCTCACGCGCGTGCCGAGGGCGATGGGCTCGAGCTCGCACCGCACCATCGTCTCGACGAACCCATCCCAGCTCGGTCGCCAGGTGTAGACGAGCAGTCGTGGCGGGTCTACGTCGAGGTACTCGCCTCCCACCGTCGTCTCGGTTCCGTCCGCGCCACGAGCGCGCGTGCTCCAGGCGCCGCCCGGACGGAGGTCTATCTGCCAGTCGTACGTTCGGTACACGACGTCATCGCCCCACCAGACCGCGAGCTCCGCGGGATCGGTCAGCGACCGGAACACTCGGTCGGGTGGGGCGGCGATATCGATCTCCGCCTTGACGACGCCTTCCTCGACGTTGGCGAGCGCGCGCATAGCAATCGTCTCCGGATTTCCTTGTCGGTCAGTACTTCACCACGAGCGACGCGAGCGACGGCAGCATCGCGGCGCGCACCTTGACCGCCATGTGCCCCGCGATGATCGCCGGGTCGGCGGCGGCGATCCGCTTCGCCTCCACGGCGTTAGGCGCCGAGATGATGGCGAGGCCGAGTTGGGGCCCCTGATCGTCGGCGAACGGGCCGGCCAGCAGGTACTTCTTCTGCTCGATCATCTGCCGGATGAACGACAGATGTCGCTTCGAGAGCTCCCGCCGCTCGGCGGACTCGCTCTCGATGTACTTCGGCCCGCGGATGTACGTGGCGAGGTAATACGTCGTCATGTCCTTCGGGATCTCGTAGCCTGGCGGCATCGCGAGTCCGGCGGCTGCCGGGGTGGCCTGTGTCTGCGCGGCGAGCACGCCAGGAATCGCCAGGGCGAATGCGGTGGTGAGTGCGGCGAGTGCGGCGAGTGCGGCGAGCGGCGTCGGCTTCATGGCGGGGATTCCTTGCCACTCTCGAGGTGGCGCTTGAGGCTCAGGAGGTTCGTGGCCCAGAAGGTCCGGTAGGATTCGACCCACTGTGACAGGTCACGCAGGGGGGCCGGCGTGAGGTGGTAGACGCGTTGGCGCCCGTCGCGCTGCTCGCGGACGAGGTGTGCGTCGCGCAATACGCGGAGATGTTTCGAGACGGCGGGTCGCGTCATGTCGAATCCGGACGCGAGCTCGGTGACGGCGGCGCCGCCGCCGCGAAGGCGGTCGAGGATAGCGCGCCGCGTCGGGTCGGCGACGGCGTGGAAGACATCGACACTGGCACGGACGCGGGACATGATGTTAGGTAACTGATTGGTTACCTAATATGCGACAGTACCTCGAGCCGTCAAGCGCCGGCCGTTGCGGTCCCTGAGGTCGATCCCCAGGATGGGTGGGGCTCCGTGAAATCAGGTCTCACCTCGAGACTCGATTTCACCGAGCTTCAGGCAGCGGTTCCGTTGCCGGTTCCGGCTTCTGGGTTCCGGCGTCCGTTCTCGAGGTTTGCGGTTCCTGGTTCCCCCGTTCCCGGTTCCCACCGCCCGCCTTCGACGGGCGATTCCCGATCCCTCTTCCCGATTCGCGATGACCGCCGATCTCCGCCAACGCCTTGGCGACCGCTACGCCATCGAGCGTGAGCTGGGACGAGGCGGCATGGGCGCCGTCTATCTGGCCCGCGATCTCCACCTCGACCGGCCCGTCGCGCTCAAGGTCCTCCAGCCCGAGCTCGCGGGTGACGTCGCCCTCCGCGAGCGCTTTCTCCGAGAGACGCGGACCGCTGCGTCGTTCTCGCACCCGAACATCGTCCCCGTTCACGCCGTCGAGGAGCACGACGGCCTCATGGCCTTCGCGATGGGGTACGTCGAGGGCGAAAGTGTGCTCGAGCGGGTTCGGCGCGCCGGACCGCTCGACGCGCGCTCGGTCGTGCGCCTGCTCCAGGACATCGGCTACGCGCTCGCGTACGCCCACGGGCGCGGTGTCGTCCACCGCGACATCAAGCCCGAGAACATCATGCTCGAGCGTGCGACCGGCCGCGCACTGCTCATGGATTTCGGGATCTCCCGCTCCATGGCGTCCATGGTCCCCGGCATCGACAGGCCGGGAGCGACGCGCGGACTCACGCGCGTGGGCGAGGTTGTCGGCACCGCCGAGTTCATGAGCCCCGAGCAGGCGTCCGGCGACGTGGTCGACGGCCGGAGCGACCTCTACTCGTTAGGGCTCGTGGCGCTCTTCGCCCTTACCGGACGCCCGGTGATCACCGGTGAGACGACGCAGCAGATTCTCGCCAGGCAGCTGACCGAGGCCGTGCCGCCGGCCATCGCGCTCCGCCCTGACCTCCCTGAGACGCTTGCCACCGCGATCGACCGGTGCGTCGCCAAGGAGCCCGCCGCTCGTTTCGCCACCGCAGAGGCGCTCGTCGAGGCCATCGACGATGCCCGTCTCGCCGCGCCCGAGATCCCCGTGCCGATGCGCCTGCTCGCGCAGGAGCTCGCGACGTTCAGTCTCATCGTCGTGTTCCTCGCGGTGATCGGGTGGCTCGTGTCGCTGTCGCTTCGCCGCTTCGTTGGCCCGTGGTCGATTGTCCCGGCGATCTTCCTCGGGGCGATTGCGCTGACGCGGCTGCTCCAGGCGTCGTCGGCAACGCGACGGCTCGCGGTTCTCGGCTTTCGGCCCCAGGAGATCCTGAACGGTCTGCGAGCGACGATGGACGAGCACGAGCGTCATCGGCAGTTGCTCCGTCAGGATCCCGACACTCGGCGTCGCCGGCGAATCACGCTCATCATCGCCGCCTTTCAGCTCGTCGTCGCGTTCGCGCTCATTCAGGTCTCACTGGATCCGCAGTGGTCGTTCGGTTTTCGACAGCCGGCGGTTCGCGTCGAGGTGACCGAAGGGCCGCCCCGCAACCCCGCGACGCCCGCGAAGCTGACCATGGCGGCGACGGGTGTGAGCATGCTCGGGATCAGCTTGTTGCTCTTCGCACGCAGTCCGTTCCGGGCGCCCATCGGCGAGCGACTGTACCGTCTCATCTGGCTGGGCCCGATCGGGCGGGCGTTCATCACCCTTTCGTCGCGAGGGGTCGCGCCGGGTGCGGCCGGGCGAGTCGGGTCGCCGCTCGCCACGCCGGCGCCATCCACCTCGCGTCCATCGACAGGCCGCGCGCCACCGTCGCGGGTCGTCGAGGAAGCACACCGCATCGCCACGCTCGAAGCGCGTGTCGCCGCGCTCGAACGGTGGCGTAATGAAGCCGGTTCCTGACCTCGTGACCACCGTTGCGGGGTTGCGCCCGCAAGCGCGTGCCCCCAGCGTCTGCGACCCGGAGACACCGACATGCCGATCTACGAGTACAGTTGCGACGGCTGCAAGCATCAATTCGAGACGCTCGTCCGCGGCAGCGAGACGCCGGTTTGCCCGGCGTGCGGCGGTAGCGAGCTCGCGCGGGTGCTCTCGATGCCCGCCGTCAACTCGGAGCACACACGCGCGCGTGCCCTCGGCGCGGCAAAGCGTCGCGACGCCGCCGAGGCGAAGGACCGGTCACACGAGCAGCTCAAGTACGAGCGAAGCCACAACGACTGAAATCGGAAACCGGGAAATCGGGGTCAGATTCGAATATCGTCGTTCTGTTGCGCGGGATGAGCGAAATTGCGCTGACCCTGTCCTACCCACAGCGGCGGCGTTCGTAAAGAGACTGCATCCGCGTCCTTTCGAAGGCGCACGAAAAACCAGTTCGCGGGCGACTAACCCCTGCGACATGACCGGCCGTGACGCGGCCGGTGAAGGAGCTGAAAGGGTTCGCGCCCCGTCACCGGTCCCGGAGGGGCGATTGTGACACCAGCCCGGTACTGGCGTCGAGTGACCAGGCTCCGCCAGGCGGTCGGTCGCCATGCGATAGAACGATGCGTTAGGACTCTGACCCCTAACGTACCCGAATTACTCCGCGCGAAGGGCGGTAACCGGATCGACGCGCGCCGCCTGACGAGCGGGAAGCGCGCACGCGACGAGGCCCGTGACCGCCAGCGCGGCAACCGCGCCGACGTAGGTCAGCGGGTCGAGCCGCGACACACCGAAGAGTCGGCTCTCGAGCAATCGCGTTGCGAACAGCGCGACGCCGAGCCCGATCACGATCCCCGTCGCGAGGAGGCGGCCGCCCTGGCGGGCCACTCCCGTCACGACGTCGGCGCGGCGGGCGCCTAACGCCATCCGCACACCGATCTCTCGCGTGCGCCCGGCCACACCGAAGGCGAGCAGCGCATAGAGTCCGACACCGGCGAGCACCGCAGCGATCGTGGCCAGCAGTCCCACGAGTCGCAGGAACACGACTTCCTCGCCCATCGCGCCGGCGACGAGATCCTCGAGACGGCGCGCCGGAGGCACCGGCAACGCCGGGTCGATTGCCGCCACGGCGCGTTCCACGACACCCTGCAGGTCGCGCAACGGACGCGGCGAGCGGACGACGAGCGTCGTCGACCCGTTCATCGTCGCGCCGACGGGCTCGTAGATCACCGGTCGCACTGGCGATCGCAGGTCGCCGTCACGCGTGTCGCCGACCACGCCGACGACGATACGCGACTTCGGCACGCCGCCCGTTCGCTCGACGATCACCTCGCCGAGCGGATTGCGCGCGCCGAACAGCTCGCGCGCAGCAGTTACGCTCAGCACGACCGCCACCGTGGAGTCGCGATGCGCTGCGCGGACGTCGTCATCGCTCAGCGCTCGCCCCGCGAGCAGCGGTATGCCGAGCGTCCGGAAGTATTCGGCGCCGACCCACATGACTCGCGCGTCGTTCAACGTCCAGGTCGGATCGGGCGAGCTCGCGAGACGGAAGTCGCTCACGAAGGTCACACCGCGGAACGGCACCGTCCACGCGGTGCTCGCGGCGTCGATACCGTTCTGGCGCCGGAGCGCGTCGGGTAGCTCGAGTCTCATCGACTGGACGCGCTCGCGCGTGTACCCCTGGGGATCGGGGTCGATGGAGAACGCGTACACGTTCCTCGGCTCGAAGCCGATGTCCACCTGACGGAGCCCCACGATCGTTCTGGCGAGCAGCAGCGCGCCGACGATGAGGGAGACGGATGCCGCGATCTGGCCGACGGTCAGCGCGCTTCGCACCGCGCTCCCGGCGCTCGTCGTGCGCCGTCCGGCGTCGCGCAACGCGCCCGGGCGCAGATTGCTCACGGCCGCGATCCCGGGGATGAGACCGAACGTGATACCGGCGGCGAATGCCAGGGTCCCAACGAACACGAGGACGCGCTCGTCGATCCCGGCTTGCTCGAGCCCGGTCAGCGCGACGATGCGATGCCCCTCGAAGAGCTTGCGGAGCAGGGTGGCGATCACGACACCGCCTGCGGCCCCCGCGATGCCGAGCACGACCCCCTCAGCGAGGTGCTGGCCGAGGAGGCGCGAGGAGGACGCACCTAACGCGCGCCGCACGGCCATCTCGGGCTCACGCTTCACGCCGCGGAACAACAGGAGCCCGGCGACGTTCGCGCACGCGATGAGCAGCGCGAGCCCCGCGATCCCGAACATGAGTCGCATCGACGTCTGCGCCATCTGTCGTTCGAGTACGTTGCTCCCGATGTCGGGGTACACGGTGGGCGGATGTGACTCGAAGACCTCGTTCTCCTTCGGGTACTGTGCGACGAGTGCCGCGGTCACGCGGCGGAGCTGCGACTGCGCGGCGGCGATGGTCGCGCCGGGTTTCAGGCGACCGATGGTGGTGAAGAACGGACGCGACGCTCGCGATGACGCGTCATACCGAGCGTTGTGCTGCAGCGCCGCGTAGGCGGCGTTAGGCAGCCAGACGTCGACCTCGCCGACCCGGAACGTGCCCCGGAAGCGCCCCGTCGCCACCCCGGCGACGACGAACGGCACGGCATTGATGCGAAGTGACTTCCCGACCGCCCCCTGCGCCGATCCGAACATCGATGTCGCCAGCGCCTCGCTCAGAACGGCGACACGCGCACCGGAGTGGGGTGTGAGCTCGTCGGGCGCGAGCAGACGGCCCGCAGCCGGCGTCACCCCGAGCACTCCGAAGAAGTCGCCGGCAACCACGTTCCCGGCGACCGTGCGCGCCCCGTCCCCCGTCGCGGCGACCTGAAAGCGGCTCGAGAACCCGAACGTCGTGAGCCCGGCGAACGCGGGAACAGAGTCGCGAAGGGTCTCGAACACGTGGTACGAGATGCCCGTGGGCTGCCCGGGATTGTCCTCGAAGGACACGAGGACCAGCTCGTCGGGCGCCACCACGCCCGGCACGGGGCGGTAGAGCACCCAGTTCGCGAAGCTGTAGACCGCCGCGGTCGCCCCGATCCCGACCGCGAGCGTGAGCGTGGTGATCAGGGCGAAACCGCGATTGAGGCGGGCGCCGCGCACCGCGAACCGGAACTCCGAGAGAACGCTCTCGAGAATGCGTGTGCCCCGCTCATCTCGTGCCGATTCCTTGTGTCGATCCACACCGCCGAACGCGAGCAACGCCTGACGACGGGCCTCCTCGGGCACCATGCCACGCCGCACGTTCGCCTCGATCTCCATGTCGAGGTGAAACCGCATCTCGCGATCGAGGTCGTATTCCAGCCGTTCGCGGCGGAGAAGCGCCGCGAGCCACATACCGAGACGATGCATGATCGCCATGAGGCCCCTCCTCAGTCGGCGTCGATGACGAGGTTCACGGCGCCAGCGTAATACCGCCAGCTCTCGATCTCCTCGCCAAGCTGATGGCGCCCCGCCGCAGTCAACTGGTAATACTTCGCTTCGCGGTTGTTCTCGGTAGTGCGCCACTCGCTCCGCACCCAGCCCTTTTTCTCCAGACGATAGAGGGCAGGGTAGAGCGACCCTTGGCCAATCTGGAACGCGTCGCGCGAGAGCTGCTGGATGCGATTGCTGATCCCCCACCCATGCATCGGCGCGAGCGCCAGCGCCTTGAGGATGAGCAGATCGAGTGTGCCCTGCATGACGTCCGCGGCGCGCGACATCGCGATCTCCTGTCGAAGCGACAAGGGAGATGAGTACGCCATTGACTGTCGAAGCGCAAGGGGAGTCCGCTCGCTTGCCGAGCCCCGCGCACGGCGATAACGTCGCCGCACCCCGCGCTGAACGGTGCGGTGGCGGTCATCCGTGGGGAGATGAAGCCCCAATGGGCACCAGGAGACTCGTGATGATTCTACGTATGATCCCCGCCCTGGTCGCTGCCCTGCAGCAGGGCCCAGTGGTTCCCGCAGTCTCCCGCGCCCCGCAGTCGTCGACGCGTGCCGTGGAGACCGTCGTGGTCAACGACAACCGGGTTCCGGCCGGGTCGTTGCGCGGCGGCGTGCTGCGGCTCCGGCTCGCGGCGCGGCTCGCGACATGGCGCCCCGACTCGGCGGTCGACTCCACTGCCTCCGTGATGGCGTTCGCCGAAGAGGGCGGTGCCGTGGACGCGCCGCGCATCCCGGGTCCGCTGTTGCGCGTGGAAGAGGGTACGGAGGTCCGTATGAGCGTGCGGAATTCCATTCCCGACTCCACGCTCGTGGTGCACGGGCTGCGCGCGGGGACCGTCGTGTACGATACCGTGCAGATCGCACCTGGCGCCGTGCGTGAGGTGACGTTCCGCGCGAGGACACCGGGAACGTACCTCTACTGGGGCACGGTGACCAAGGCGCCGATCGCGACGCGCATGTGGCGCGACTCGCAGCTCACCGGCGCCATCGTGGTCGATCCTCGCGGTACGCGGCCTGATTCGGCCGAGCGGATCCTCGTGATCACGGTCCTGGACCTGCCGCCGGGTGACACCATCTATAACAAGAAGAAGGAGGACATCTGGGAGCTCGCCATCAATGGTCGCTCCTGGCCGCATAACGAGCGATTGCAGTACGCCGTGGGTGACACGGTGCGCTGGCGATGGATCAACGGCAGCTACCTGCCGCATCCCATGCATCTGCACGGGTTCCATTTCCGCGTGTTGTCGAAGGGGGAGGAGAACTCGGACACCACGTACGCCGCCGCCGGGGAGCGGCACGTCGTGACGGAGTTCATGGCGCCGGGAAGCACGTTCCGCATGGCGTGGGTGCCAACGCGGGCGGGCAACTGGCTCATGCACTGTCACATGCGTCCGCACGTGACGCCGTTCCCCGAGCGCCCCGACTCGTTGCGCGCGCACGACGTGCATGAGGTGTCCCGCCATCCCGTGGACGCGATGGCCGGGCTGGTGCTCGGCGTCACGTCCGTGGAACGTGGCGGGGTTGCGAGTGCGCCACCGCCATCCATACCGGCCCGGCGGCTTCGCGTCTTCGTTCAGCAGGCGCGTGCCGACAGCGGCAAGCCGGCGCCGCGCGGGTACGTGTTGCAGCGCGCAGAAGCGCCGCGGCCTGATTCGGTCGAAGTTCCTGGCACACCACTCGTGCTCACACGCGGCGAAACGATCGGAATCACCGTCGTGAACCGGCTGCCCGAGCCGACGACGGTGCACTGGCACGGGATGGAGCTCGAGAGCGTGTATGACGGCGTGTCGGGGTGGAGTCGCACGGGCGGGAGTGTAGCTCCACTCGTCGCACCGAGCGACTCGTTTGCCGTGACGTTCACGCCGCCGCGTGCCGGGACGTTCATGTACCACACGCACATGGACGAGAACTCGGAGCTCGCCCGGGGATTGTACGGTCCGCTCATCGTGCTCGAGCCCGGCGAGCGCTGGGACCCATCGCGCGACCTCGTGTTCATGATCGGCAGCGCCGTCGAGCGGGACACGATCCGCCTAACGATCAATGGGCGCCAGCGGCCGGCGCCGATCGAGGTGCGCGCCGGGACGCCATATCGGCTGCGGTTCGCGAACATTCACTCCGCGGCTGCGGCTGTCGTGGAGCTTGCGGCCGACTCCGCGGTGCTCCGGTGGCGTCCCCTCTCGAAGGACGGCGCCGACCTGCCGTCGCCGCGGCGGGCGCAGGTGCCCGCGCAACGGCGTCGCTTCGGCACGGGTGAAACGTTCGACGTGGAGTGGGTGCCCCACGTGCCGATGGAAGCGGTACTCACAGTGAGGGTCGAAGGCACCCTGCTGCGCCAGGTGTTTCGCGTGACGCGTGAATAGTGGCGGCCAATTGTGTCGTGGCGCACCGACAATTGTCCCGAGCAACGCTCCAACGCGGTCCGTCGTCCTCCCCCTGTATGACGGACGTCGTGGACTGGAACGCCGAGCTGCGAAGGATCGAGCGCGAGTTCGACGGCTTGCCGCCGGAGCCGTCACCGGCCCAGGTCAAGGCGCAGCGTGCCGCTGAACGACGGGCGGAGGAGCGCCGACGTGAACGCGCCGCGAAGCGCGGCGTGTTCGTGCGCGCCGCGCTCGTCGCAGCGCTGGCCGCCGCCATCGGATTCTGGCCGTATCACCGTGATTGCGGTGTCGGCCTTTTCGCGTACATGGGCGCCGAGGGGATGGTGGTCGCCGGCGGGTTGTGGCTGATGGTGTGCACGTGGCGCCAGCGCATGGCGAGGACGCACGCCGTGGGACTCATCATGATGCTCTGGGGTCTGATGCTGGTCGCGCATCAGGTCCTCCCGCGAGTCGGGTACGCGAAGGGCGACCTCGCGAAGCCTTCGCGCTGGGTCTGTGCGGCATCGCCGTAGCCCCAGTCCAAAGACCGCGTCGGTCGCCGACGTCGCGCAGCGTCGAGGTATAACCGGCGGTGCACGGGCGGAGCGATGGCGGCACCTTCGTAGTGACGCCGCGGTAATGCTCGTGATTCCGAGTCGCCTCACGCCACCTCGTCCGCGAGCTGGTCAGAGAACACCCGGCGCCACCATCGTCTGCTGGTGCTGTACGATCCTCCACTCGCCACCGCGCTTGACGAGAATGTTCTTCTCGAGCGCGCGCACCGTGTTAGGCTGCCACGGCGTGACGAAGGGCGGCAGCGCGCCCGACACGCGCGTGTCGATGTCCAGTACGGCGATCGTGCCGGTCAGGAAGGTGAGCGCGCGGATCTGAGACTGACGTGTCGTCCCCACGAACGCCGGGAATATTTCCGTGTAGAGCTGAAGGATCTCCGCGGCGGTCGTCAGGATCGCGCCGGTGGGTCCGACAGAATCGGCGTCGCCGTATTGAGCGCATAAGTGGCCGCGTCTACGCCCCAGGTCTGGTCGAAGGTGTCGACGATCTGCTGGATGGCCTCCCGATCGCGGGGGCTGCCGCTCACGCTCGCATGTGTGGCGGAACGCGGACCCGGAGCTCGAGTCTGCGGTCGATGAGGTGCGGCAGCGGATCCGATCCCTGCGGGACCGACAGGGAGACTGAGAACAGGTCGATGAAGGGAGTGCGCGTTGGCCGG